>DATKVR010000049.1:0-14741 GCA_035529955.1 Gallionella sp. | reverse complement strand
TCGCATCGCTCCGGTGAAACCGAGGACAGCACCATCGCCGATATTGCAGTGGCCACCAACGTGCTGCAGATCAAGACCGGTTCGATGTCGCGCTCGGATCGCATGGCGAAATACAACCAGTTGCTGCGCATTGAAGAAGATCTGGGCGACACCGCCTCTTATCCGGGGCGCGACGCGTATTACCAGTTGGGCTGATGCGTGCTGTTACGCTGATACTGGTTGCCCTGCTGCTATTGTTGCAGTATCCGCTGTGGCTGGGCAAGGGTAGCTGGCTGCAGGTTTGGGATTTGCACCGCCAGGTTGAAGCGCAACAACAAATCAACCAGCAGACCCGGGAGCGCAATGCGGTGCTCAATGCCGAAGTGCTTGATCTGAAGCAGGGGACTGCGGCTATCGAGGAACGTGCACGCAGCGATTTGGGCATGATCAAGCACAATGAGGTTTTCTATCAGATTCTGGAAGATCCCGCTGCACAAACTGCAGGCAAGCCGGCCGTACCATCTTCCGCGGTTGCCGGCGTCGAACACTGAGTGTTTTTCCGCTCAACCGGGGTTTCCGGTTTGTCGTTCGGCAGTCCTTTTTCGTGAAGAATTTGTTTTCGCATGATTTATTGCATATTCCTAATCTGCGCAGAACCTCCTGCCGGAACCCATGTTCAGGAATGCCGGGGGCGGCGCGGGAATCGGACCTCGATTAGTCTGTAACTATTTAAAATTATTTAAATAACCGGCTTCATGGCGGCCGTAAAGATATACCGAAAATAAACCGGTTATGCCGCAACAGACCGTTCATCGGGAAAAACAGCCGTTGGTTCCACCGGGTTTTGACTCACCAAGCTGTTTTCAATATTCTCCTCCCACTTGGCAAACTTGTTGAAAAGCAAGGGCGCAAAGTCACCGACCTAAGGGAAGCTATGGCAGCGGGACTGCGACACGGAATATCTTTCGTGTGTGTTAATCACCCGCCTCCTGTGCCATTTGAAAGATGAATAGGAGAGCAATATGAAAACTTGCATTTCTGGTTCATATTTCAACCGGGCTTGTTCAGTCGCATTAAAGCTGGGGATTGGTTTGGCGCTGGCCGGTTATGCAGCTGCTTCTCAGGCAGCACAACCCGGTGTCGATGATTTTGCTTCCGGCACCAATGTTTTGTCGATCCCGCCTGCATATTCAATCTCTGGAAATGCCCAGTCTTACGATCCTGGCACAAACAGCAGGGTACCTGATCGTTTCGGATTCGGTAAATTGCCGCCATTTCCGGCATACCTGAATCTGCAAAAAGTGGCCTCCTGGATGGCAAGCATCCGCTTGCATATGACCGAACAGAATAGCAGCGCTTCATTTTTGCCTCCCCTGCGGGCGGAGCCCAGGGAAAACTTTATATCAATCAGCCCACTCAATCGCTCGATCACGATGGAGTGGCACAAAAAGCTGGATTGAGCGGCCGGTTATCCCGTGTGCACGGATTGCTGAAGTTGCGACTCTGCCTGTTACCATGCCAATTGCTGGCGCCCCGAAGCCTTGAATCTGTACAAACCGTTTGCAACGCACCCGCAATTCCGAATTCTTTGTCAGCGCAGCTCGTCAACCGATGACGGACTGTTCGACTGCTCTTCGCCAATGATGCGTTTCACCCCGGCGCTGAGCAGCAGTATGCTGAAAGCGGCCAGTAGCGCGATAGCCAAAAGGTGAGATGCATCGCCGGAGAAATGAAATAGTTCACGCAATACCGGGATATTGAATACCATCGCCAGCCCGGCGCTGACGCCCAGCACGATCCACCACAGTACCGGATTCTTCCGCGACCATGCGCCGCGCCATGACATCCCCAGTGAACGATTGCTGAATACCAGCGCGGCATTGCCGGTGACCATCGCAACGAATACCAACGCGCGAACATTGTCTGCTTCCAACCCCCGGGTTATCCCCCAGGCATAAACAGCGGCGGCTACCGCCAATGCCATCAAACCCTGCAGCAAACTGCCGGCAAGCAATCTGCCGCCGAACAGCGCCTGCTTCGCCTGTCGGGGAGGTCGCCGCATGATATCGGCTGCTTCGGGTTCGGCCTCGAAGAAGATCGAGCAGGCCGGGTCGATGATCATCTGCAGGAACATGATGTGCGCTGGCAGCAGCAACAGCGGTTCGCCAAACAGCACCGGCAGCAGTGCCATGCCGACAATCGGGATGTGTACGGCCAGCGCGTAACTCATTGCCTTGCGCAGATTGTCGTAGATGCGGCGTCCCAGACGGATGGTCGCGACCAGCGAGGCAAAGTCATCGTCGAGCAGCACCAGACCGGCGGCTTCGCGCGCCACGTCGGTGCCGCGCCTGCCCATCGCCACGCCGATGTGTGCCGCCTTCAGGGCGGGCGCATCGTTTACGCCGTCGCCGGTCATTGCGACAATCTCGCCATTGGCCTTGAATGCTTCCACCAGACGCAGCTTCTGCTGCGGCACGATGCGCGCAAATACCTGCACCTCGCGCAGTTTGGCCCGCAAGGCTTCATCGGATAATGCGTCCAGATCGCTACCGGTCAATACCTGGGCTTGCTGATTTTCAGATATGTTCAGCAAGCCCAGTTCCCGGGCAATCGCCTGTGCAGTGCGCGCATGGTCGCCGGTAACCATTGTCACCCGGATGCCTGCTGCGCGGCATTGTGCGATAGCCTGCGCGACTTCGGGACGAAGTGGATCCTGCAAGCCGACCAGACCGACAAACGAGAACGCGATGTCGTGCTGTTGTGCCGGCCATTGATGTTCCGGGTCCTGGCCGGGTTCGAGTTCGGCGCGCGCTACTCCCAATACGCGCAAGCCCTGATCGGCCATGTCCGCTGCAGCTTTCGAGATGGTTGCGGCTGTCGCTTCGGGCAGGTGGCACAGATCAATGATGGCTTCCGGCGCCCCCTTGGCAGCAACCATGTGCCGTTCACGATCATCGCCTTGCCAGATATGCGTCATCGCCAACAGATCCGGAGTGGGGCTGTATTCATGGACCAGGCTCCATGCTTCATGCAGGTGTTCGCTGCCGCTCAGCGTGCGTTCCCCCAGTTCTTGCAGCGCGCGTTCCATCGGATCGAACGGATCACGCTCGCTGGCGAGGATGCCGAACTCCACCAGCTCGTGCCACGGTTCCGGCAGCGGGCTGTGCCGTTCCACTTGCAGCATTTGACCGTTGCTGTACAGCCTGCTGATCAACATGCGGTTCTCGGTCAGCGTGCCGGTCTTGTCGGTGCACAGCACGGTGGTGGCACCCAGGGTTTCGATCGCATTGAGCTGTCGCGTCAGCACATGGTGCCGCGAGATACGCCACGCCCCGAGCGCCATGAAAACCGACAGGATCACCGGAAATTCTTCCGGCAGTGCAGCCATCGCAAGGCTGATTCCGGCCAGTAACGCATCCAGCCAATGGCCGCGCGAAAAACCATACATGAGCACCAGCAGCAGGCAGAGTGCACCGGCGTATATTGCCAGACGGCGCACCAGCCGGTCGGTCTGGATACGCAGCGGAGAGACGCCGGAACGGGTATCTGCCAGCGATTTGCCGATCTGCCCGATGGCGCTGGATTTGCCGGTCGCCGTGACCAGGCCGATACCGCTGCCCTGGATCAGCACGGTACCTGCGTATACGAACGGCTGGTCGTCACCGCCGGGCTGGAGCGCTGTCGAGTCTGCGCTGCCGGGAAGTTTGCGCACCGGGACCGATTCGCCGGTGAGCATGGATTCGTCGGCAGACAGGTCGTTGCAGCTCAGCAGCACCGCATCGGCGGCTACGCGGTCGCCTTCGTTGAGCAGCATCAAATCGCCCGGCACTACCTCGCGTCCCGCGATGCGTTGCTGCCTGCCTTCGCGTATCACCAGCGCGCGCGGGCTGGACAGGTCGCGCAGCGCTTCCAGCACCCGTTCGCTCTTGTGCTTCTGAAACACGGTCAGGACGATGATGAGCACCACGAAAAACAACAGCATCAACGCGTCCTGGACATCGCCGAGCAGCAGGTAAATGCCCCCTGCTGCGATCAGCAACAGGAACATCGGCTCGCGCAGCACTTCTCCAACGGAGTGCCACAAGCGATGCGGGTGAGGGGAATCCAGTTCGTTGTAGCCGGACGCGGCAAGGTGCTGCCGAGCTTCTGCCGCGCTCAACCCGGAGATCAGCTGTTCTTCTTTCGTTGCGTTCATGCCGGCGGGTCCGAGTCCATGCGATGATCAAAGCATACAGCGATAGCGGTTAGCAAGTAAATCAATCCGGTGTCTGCCGGGCTCGATCAAGAAAGGTGCTGCACAACAAGCCCGTATGGGGTAAATTGCGTACCCTTTTTAACCATGAAGCTATAGCGGAATAGGCCTATTCTGTCGGATTCACGAAATTCAGGTGGCGGTTCCGCGTATTCAGAGGGTTTCATAAATTCCAGGAGTTTAAAGTTATGACGCAGTACAGCAAGCGCATGGTGATCGTTCATTGGCTGACATTGGCACTGCTGATCGTTGCATGGTATCTGGGCGACAGTCTCGGTGACGCCACGGACGAGAGCAAGGCAACCCTGGTCGGGTATCTGGTCCATATGGCGGTGGGGGCCTCGATATTGGTTCTGGTGCTGTCGCAATTGTTGTTCCGCCACAGGGATGGCACGCCACCGAAGCTCAACGACAAGCCGGTATTTCAGGCGGCCGCCAAGGGCGTTCACCATCTGATATATGCGGTGCTGTTGCTGGTGCCGTTCACAGGTATCGTGACCGTAATCACCAGCACGACCGGCAAGGCGTTGCTGGCCTGGGATGCGAATCTGTTGCCCAAGGCTCATGGTTATCACAACGTGTTTGCACATTCCGTGCATGGGCTGCTGGTCAATGTGCTGATTGGCCTGGCGATAGTGCATCTGCTTGGCGCGATCAAGCACCAGTTCATCATGAAAGACGGTTTGATGGAACGGATGATGTTGCGCAGAAAAAACTGATTTGCGTTGAATCGGATAAAACAGGGCGGGCTTGAAACCCGACCTGTATTTTTAAACGCTAAAAATCTGTTGTTTGCAGCACCCATCCTATCCCGCCCAGCGCGGCGAAGAAGATCAACAGATGTGCCCAGCTCCACAACAGGTAGCGGCGCAATAATCTGGGCTGGTCTAGGTTGCTGACGAGGAACAATTCCCCGTTGCGCGGGCGGCTGATGATGTTGATATCCGCTTGTGCCTCGGCTTCGCACCTCATCTTTGCCACTTCGCGTCTGGCGGCGGACCGGGCCAACATCCATTCCTGCATATCCAGCATGCCGTTGCCGTCCAGATCGAAGCGCTTGAGCAGCGCCGGCATATCCTTTTTCCATTCTGCCAGCAGAACGCCGATTTCCTCGCGGGTGTCGAACTCCAGACTGCTGCCACCCTGGGTGCGGAATTGTCCGATCACGTACAGGCTATCGTGCTCGATCAGCTTCCATTCGGTGTAGCGGTATTCGC
Organism: Gallionella sp.; assembly: GCA_035529955.1. Lineage (GTDB taxonomy): Bacteria > Pseudomonadota > Gammaproteobacteria > Burkholderiales > Gallionellaceae > Gallionella. The sequence goes on along the minus strand of DATKVR010000049.1, from coordinate 9,293 downwards.
CATCACGCCACTGGTCACGGTGCCGAGTAAGTATCTCGGCCTGTTCCGGATCGACCACGCACTCGCCGGTTTCGTCGCGCAGGATGAAGGTACCGTCACTTTCCCCCTTGCCAGTGGTTTTCCATTCATTTTCAGTGTTGCGCTGTTCGATCCGGTAGCGATACCACAGGCAGGGCAGCCGGCTGAGTTGTCCGAGCAAAGGTTCGCCGAACGGAAATCCGCGTCCGGCAAGTTCCACATAACCCTGCGCGGCGGACGCGATTTTTGATGTGGGTGTGTCGCGTATGGTGCGCAGCCTGCTCAACGCCGACAGCCAGGCCAGTATGCTGATGGCGGCCATGATGGACAGGATGAACAGCCAGTCGTTACGGGTATGCAGGTCAATGCCGGCCAACAGCAACAGCAACTGTGCCCACGAGGTGACCAGATGCCCGTATTGGCGGCGCAGCGAGGCCAGCATGATCAGGTGCCCGTGATAATCAGCTGAAAAGCATTTTCATGTCGACATCCGTTTTCTCGCTTGCGGAGAATTCCAGCAACGGTTTTCCGCCAAAGTTGAATGTACTCGCGATGATGCTGGCGGGGAAAACCTCGATTTGCACGTTGTTGATGTTCACCGCTTCGTTGTACAGCTCGCGGCGGTCCGCGATGCCGTTCTCCAGCGCGGTGATGCGATTTTGCAATCGTATGAAATTTTCATTGGCCTTCAATTCAGGGTAGGCCTCAGCTACCGCGAAGATATTGCCCAGTCCGGCGCGCAACGCGCCTTCCGCCTGGCCCAGCGCGCCGATGTCCTGGCGTTCGCGAGCGGCATGAACCTGGGCGCGCGCTTCGATGACTTTCTGCAGCGTGGCCTGCTCGAACTGTTTGTATTGCTTGCACACTTCGACCAGCTTGGGCAGCTCGTCATGGCGCTGTTTAAGCAGCACATCAATGTTGGCCCAGGCCTTGGACACGGCGTGCTTGACGGTGACCAGATGGTTGTAAAGACTGATGCCATAGACCAATAGCACAACAACGATGCCGATGAAAATTAACATACCCATGCTTGTTCTCCCCCGAGATGACAATCCAGTGTTTTAATTGTAGTTGCGAACCCGTATCGTAATGCAAAACCGGAACTTTTCGCCTGTCTCTTCGCCTACCTACAAGACTAGCCGGTTATTCAAGCAGGTCCTGGCTATCGCGAGACGTGTCAGCGTGGGCAAGAGATTCAGCCCGGTTGCTTCTTTCAGCGCCATTGCGCTTTCTTTCATATCGTCCAGGGAAATCTCGATCCGGTTGCCCGCTGCCGCCAGCGCGATGGCATTGCCGCTTTCGCAGGAAGGGAACCCCAGCACCCGGTCATCGAATGCCTCGGCAATGCGCGAGATGCTGGCGTCCAGGCGATTATTGCTGGTGAGCAGGTTGACTGACAGTATTCCCTCATTGCTCAGCCGCGTCCGGCACCACTGGTAGAACGGCAGGGTATCCAGCGCGCCGGAGCTTGCGTCCTCGTCATAGCCGTCCACCAGAATCAGGTCGAATTTCTTGTCGTTATTCGCAACGTATTCCACCCCGTCGCCGATCACCAGGTTGATGCGTTTCGGGTCTTCCGGCAGCTTGAAGAACTGCCGAGCGGCTGCCACCACATCAGGTTCGATCTCGACCACGGTGAGATGCGCGAGCGGAAAGTGTCGATACAGGAATTTGGTTAGCGAAGCTGCGCCCAGTCCAATCAACAGCACCTTGCGCGGCCAGTGCGCATCATCGCGAAGTAACAGGCTGGCCATCATCTCGCGGGTATATTCCAGCTCGAGATTCCACGGCCGTGCGATGCGCATCGCGCCTTGTATCCAGTCGGAGCCGAAGTGCAGAAAGCGTACGCCGGCTTCTTCGGAAATGTCGATAGGGGTGGCCAATCTAGTTACTTAGCCATTTGTTGAGCAGATAGCGGGCCCATTCGCTCACTTCCGTTGCGGTCATGCCGATGCCGGCATGCTGTTCCGCCAGCGCGTCGCCCGCTGCGCCGTGCAAATGCACCGCCAGCTGCATGGCATTGTCACCACTCAGCCCCTGCGCAATCAAGGCAGCGATCATGCCGGTGAGCACGTCGCCCATGCCCGCACTGCTCATGCCGGGATTGCCGGTGTTGTTCATAAACAGCTTGCCGTCGCATGTGGCGCACAGACTGTTTGCGCCTTTCAGCACCACGCTGCAGGCGTATTTTTGCGTCAGCTGCCGAGCGGCCGCGACGCGATCAGACTGTATCTGTTTTGTGCTGCAAGCCAATAAACGTGCTGCTTCACCGGGGTGCGGGGTAAGCACTGCGGATAGTTTGCGGTTGCGCAGGTCGTTCTGCAAATCGGCGTGTTTTGCGAGCAAATTGAGCGCATCGGCATCCAGCACCACAACCGCGTTGCGTTTGAGCACCTGGTGCAGCAACATTTGCGCGGCGACCGAGGTGCCCAGACCGCAGCCCACCGCGTATACGTTCACATCCGGGAGTTGCAATGCGGCTGATGCGCTGTGCAACATCAGTTCGGGCTGGATGAAATCGATGGCCGGGGCATTCTCCGCCAGCAGGCCGACATGCACACAGCCTGCGCCCAGTCTGAGTGCGGCCCGTGCCGCCATCAGCGCTGCGCCGACCATGCCGTTTGCGCCGCCGATTACCGCGACCGTGCCGAACAGGCCCTTGTGGCTGTCGTGCGGGCGCTTGGGGAAATTCGCCATGACCTGCTTCTGGCCGAGGGCGGCGACGGGTTTGTTCATTTTCACGAATCATTCATATGGGTAGCGCATAGTATAATCCCGCCCCGGGATTTTATTGTGGCCATCACCATGTTTCGAGTTTCTGTCGGTACCACCGCCTTGTCCGAATTTCGCCTGCAAAAGCTGCGCGATGCATTGCATGCTGTTGCACCCCATGTGCACCTTGCTGACACACGTCACTGCTATTTCATCGCACTGCGCGAGGGTGGAAGCGAAGCTTCCGGGTACACCGCGGCGTCCCCCTTGCGGGGGCTGCGCGAGGGTGGAACCAAAGGTTCCGGGCAACCCGCCGTGCAGGCGGCGCATGGCCCGGCCTTCAGCAAGGCGCAAGCCAGGCTGCTGGATAGGGTGCTGGGTCTGGATGATGATGCCGGTGAACCCGGGCAAGCCGCTGCCATGCGGCGTGTGCTCGTGGTGCCGCGCCTCGGCACGATTTCGCCCTGGTCCACCAAGGCTACCGACATCGCCCGGCATTGCGGCCTGTCCGGTGTGCTGCGCATCGAGCGCGGCGTGGTGTATTACCTGAATACAAAGAATGGCAAGCCTTTGGGCAAGGCAGTGCAAACGGCGGTGTTGCCGCTGTTGCATGACCGCATGACCGAGTCTGTGCTTGAACATATTGAAGATGCTGCGGAAAAAATCTTCAGGCATGGCGCTCCGCAGCCGCTCGCCAGCGTTGATGTCCTGAAGGGTGGCAGTGCAGCGTTGGCGAAAGCCAATCTTGAAATGGGTCTGGCGCTTTCCGGGGACGAGATCGAGTACCTGGTCGACAATTTCCAGAAGCTGAAGCGCAACCCCACCGATGTCGAGCTGATGATGTTCGCCCAGGCGAACTCCGAGCACTGCCGCCACAAGATATTCAATGCCGACTGGGTGATCGACGGCAAGGTGCAGGATCTCTCGCTGTTCGGCATGATACGCAACACCCACAAGGTCAGCCCGCAGGGTACGGTGGTGGCGTATTCGGACAATTCCTCGGTGATCGAGGGCGCGCGGATCGAGCGTTTCTATCCGGGCGCCGATGGCGGGTATGCATTCAACGAAGAGCTGACGCATATCCTGATGAAGGTCGAAACGCACAACCATCCGACCGCCATCGCCCCGTTCGCGGGTGCGGCGACCGGTTCGGGCGGCGAGATACGCGACGAGGGCGCGACCGGCAGCGGCTCCAAGCCCAAAGCCGGGCTGACCGGTTTCTCGGTTTCCAACCTGAACATTCCCGGCTTCGAACAGCCGTGGGAATCTCTATCCCCGCAAGGGGGACGCCGCGGGGTGCCCGGAACCTCTGGTTCCACCCTCGCGCAGTATGGCAAACCGTCGCGCATCGTCTCCGCCCTGCAGATCATGCTGGACGGTCCCATCGGCGGGGCGGCATTCAACAACGAATTCGGCCGACCGAATCTGGCCGGATATTTCCGCACCTTTGAAGAAAATGTCAGCGGCGAGATGCGCGGTTACCACAAGCCCATCATGCTGGCCGGCGGGGTCGGCAATATCGCGGCGCTGCACACCCACAAACACGAGTTGCCGGTCGGCGCGCTGGTGGTGCATCTGGGCGGTCCCGGGATGCTGATCGGTCTGGGGGGCGGCGCCGCATCCAGCATGGATACCGGCAGCAACGCCGAGAATCTCGATTTCGATTCGGTGCAGCGCGGCAATCCCGAGATGCAGCGCCGCGCGCAGGAAGTGATCGACCGCTGCTGGCAGATGGGCGCGAACAACCCGATCCTGTCGATACACGATGTCGGCGCGGGCGGCATGTCGAATGCGCTGCCGGAACTGGTGCATGGCGGCGGGCGCGGCGCGCGCTTCGAGTTGCGCAAGATCCCGCTGGACGAGACCGGCATGTCGCCCAGGCAGATCTGGTGCAACGAATCGCAGGAGCGTTATGTGCTGGCGATCACCCCGGAGCGGCTGGAAGAATTCCGCGCGCTGTGCGAGCGCGAACGCTGCCCGTTCGCAGTGGTCGGCGTGGCGATGGCCGATGACCAGCTTACCGTGCATGACCAGGAGTTCGGCGATTATCCGGTGGACATGCCGCTGTCGGTGCTGCTCGGCAAGCCGCCGAAGATGACGCGCAATGTCGCGCGCGAAACACCCAGGCTGACCGCCTGCGATACCAGCCAGATCGATTTGCGCGAAGCCATCGAGCGGGTGTTGCGCCTGCCGTCGGTGGCGAACAAGACCTTCCTGATCAGTATCGGTGACCGCACCGTGGGCGGCATGACCGCACGCGACCAGATGGTCGGCCCGTGGCAGGTGCCGGTGGCCGATGTGGCCGTTACGCTGATGGGTTTCAGCACCAACCGCGGCGAAGCCTTTGCGCTCGGCGAGCGTACCCCGTTGGCACTGGTGAACGCGCCGGCCTCGGGCCGCATGGCGGTGGGCGAGGCGATCACCAACATCGCCGCGGCGCGCATCGCCAGGATCGGCGACATCAAACTCTCGGCAAACTGGATGGCAGCCGCCGGACATCACGGCGAAGATGCCGCATTGTTCGACACGGTGCGCGCGGTGGGCATGGAACTGTGCCCGCAGCTTGGCATCAGCATCCCGGTCGGCAAGGATTCCATGTCGATGAAGACGGTATGGCAGGACGGCGACGAACAGAAATCCGTCACCGCGCCGCTGTCGCTGATCGTGACCGCGTTCGCGCCGACACCCGATGCGCGCGAGACGCTCACGCCGCAACTGGCACCTTATCTGGATACCGCGCTGTTGCTGATCGATCTGGGCCAGGGGAAAAAGCGCATGGGCGGTTCCGCGCTGGCGCAGGTATACAAGCAGGTCGGCGACGTCGCACCCGACGTCGATGATGCGCTGGTGCTCAAGGCATACTTCGGGCTGATACAGGAACTGAACACCGAGGGCAAGCTGTTCAGCTATCACGACCGCTCCGATGGCGGCGTGTTCGTGACACTGTGCGAAATGGCCTTCGCCGGCCACATCGGGGTGACGATACAGCTTGATGACCAGCACAGCGATACACTGCGTGCCCTGTTCAATGAGGAGCTGGGCGCGGTGATACAGGTGCGCAACCGTGATGTGCAGCACGTGATCGAGCTGGCCCATGACGCGGGGCTGAAGAGCGTGCAGAAGATCGCCTCGCTGAACCAGTCCGGCATGATAGCGATCATGCGCGGCAGCGAGGAACTGTTCAGCGAAAGCGGCGTGAATCTGCAGCGCATCTGGTCGGAGACCAGCTACCAGATGCAGAAGCTGCGCGACAATCCGGAATGTGCCCGGCAGGAATTCGACCGCCTGCTGGATGCCGCCGATCCGGGCCTGCACGTCAAATCGACCTATGCACTGAACGAGAATATCTCCCCGTTGCTGCTGCTGACCCGGCCGAGGATCGCCATCCTGCGCGAGCAGGGCGTGAACGGCCAGGTGGAAATGGCGGCCGCGTTCGACCGAGCCGGGTTTGCCGCGGTGGACGTGCACATGAGCGACATCATCAGCGGGCGCGTTTCATTGCGCGATTTCAAGGGTTTCGCCGCGTGCGGCGGGTTCTCCTACGGGGACGTGCTCGGGGCGGGAGAGGGCTGGGCGAAATCCATCCTGTTCAATCCCAGGGCGCGCGACGAATTTGCCGCGTTTTTCCAGCGCAAGGACACCTTCGCACTGGGCGTGTGTAACGGCTGCCAGATGATGAGCAACCTGCACGAGATCATTCCGGGCGCGGAAAACTGGGCGCACTTTGCGCGCAACCGCTCCGAACAATTCGAGGCGCGCTTCGTGATGGTCGAGGTGCAACCCTCGGCGTCGATCTTCTTCAGGGACATGGCGGGCAGCCGCATGCCCATCGTGGTGTCGCACGGCGAGGGCTATGCCGATTTCGGCGACGGCAAACGGCTCAAGGCGGCGCAGAAACTGGTCACGCTGCGCTACGTCGATCATCGCGGCAACGCGACCGAAACCTATCCGCTCAACCCGAACGGTTCGCCGCAGGGCATCACCGGCCTGACCACGCCGAACGGGCGCTTCTCGATCATGATGCCGCATCCCGAGCGGGTGTTCCGTGCCGTGCAGAATTCCTGGCATCCCTATGGCTGGCAGGAGAACGGCGCATGGCTGAAGATGTTCCAGAATGCGCGAAAGTGGGTGGGTTAGCCCTGGTCATTGAATCATTTCAGCCACCCCGGCTACAAACGTGCTATGCCGGCCTGCCCGGGTGAAATAAGGAGAACAGATGAAAACAGGCTGCATGTTGTTGGTGGTGATATCCATGCTCTGCTCGGCGGCGTACGCGTCCGCAGCGCCGTGGTATAAATGGATTAACCTGACGAACAAAACGATCTTGTGCGCGCAAATTTCTCCGGGGGCCACCTGGGCCAGGTACCGTGGGCCATATGCCGGATCGCGCTGCAACAAGCCGGGTTATCCGCGTTAGATCTTTCGGCTTTCAAACAGGCCGATTGCGCCCCTGAAGTGCAATGCCGGGCCGGCAACGACCCGGTCTGATTTTCAACGGCCAACGGGCCGAACCTCCGGCCCACACTGATTTGATGCTACGATTTCACCATCATGACCGTTCCGATACCCGATCTGATCAACACGCCCGACGTCGGGTTTGCCAACCTGCTCGACGAAGATCCGCTCGGCCGGGCATTCTGGACGTATTGGTTCGGTGCCAGCCGATACAGCAAGCTGCACAAACATTTCAGCGCGCTGGGTGAAAGCGGCGCGCTCGCCACCGTACTTTCCGCCCGCGCCGACAAACAGGGGCCGGTGCTGCAGACCCACGATGCACGCGGCCTGCGCATCGACCGCGTGATCCAGCATCCCGATTACCGCGAACTTGAAAAGCTTTCCTACGGGCGCGGGATCGTCGGAATCAAATACCAGGCTGAATTTCTGGCCAGGCATCGCGCATACCGGCATCTGGCCGGATTCGGCGCGGGATACTACTTTGCCCAGAGCGAGATCGGCCTGTACTGCCCGATCTGCATGACCGATGGCGTGGGCCGGGTGCTCGAACGCCAACCTGAGGGCCCGCAAACCCCGCTTTATGAAATGACCATCGCCCATCTGTCCGCCAGCGATCCGGAACAATGCTGGCAGGGTGCGATGTTCCTGACCGAGAAGCAGGGCGGTTCGGATGTCGGTGCCAATGCCGTCACCGCCACGCGCCACGGCAGGCGCTGGCTGCTCAACGGCGACAAGTGGTTCTGTTCCAATGTGGCGGCCGATGCGATCCTCGCGCTGGCGCGCATGCCGGGAGGTGCTCCCGGTACCCGGGGGCTGGGACTGTTTCTGGTGCTGCGCCGCGAACCCGCCGGCAATTCCGCGACGATCCGCATCAACCGGCTGAAGGACAAGCTCGGCGTGCGCTCGATGCCGACCGGCGAGGTCACGTTCGAAAACACCGGGGCGTTTTTGGTGGCCGGTGAGAACGAGGGCTTCAAGCAGATGGCCGAGATGCTCAACCTCTCGCGGCTCTATAACGCGGTCGCAAGCGTGGCCGGCATGCGCAGGGCCGTGCTCGAAGCGCTCAAGTACGGCGCCGGGCGGCTGGCTTTTGGCCGAAGACTCGATGAACTGCCGCTGTGGCGCGCGGCGATGGCCGACCTCATTGCCGAACATCTGGGCATCTTCGCGCTGGTCTTCACCACCGTCGGCGCGCTGGACAGCGCCGACAACGGCAATGAGGAAGCACGCAAACTGGTGCGCATCGCGATCCCGATGGCCAAGGCCTTGAGCGGCAAACTTGCCGTGTTCGCGGTCAGCGAAGCGATGGAGGCAATCGGCGGCAATGCCTACATCGAGGAAAGTATCCTTCCCAGGTTGCTGCGCGACTGCCAGGTCTTGCCGATCTGGGAAGGAACGACCCACATCCTGACCCTGGACGCGTTGCGGGCGATCCACAAGGAAGGTAGCCACGAAGCATTGTTCGCGCGGATCCGGCTGGCACTATCGCGTGCGAAAAAGCTGGACACCGGGCAGGTCAAAGCCAGACTGGACAACGATGTGAGCCGCCTGGATACACTGTTGAAATTGCCTGCCGAGCACCAGCAGCGCGAGGCGCGGCAATGGCTGGAAGGCGCCGGCCGGACGTTTACGCTGGCGCTGTTGCTCGAAAATGCGGTCCATCCGCCGCTGCGGGAAGCCTGTCTTGCCGCATACCAAAGGCTGTCCGTGCGGCCCTCCGGTGTGACGCCGGTATGCCATGGCAACCCGGCCGCGCTTGCAGATACCGAAGCGGTGCTGCTTGATTCCGCAATTCGTCGAGCGTAATTCCCGAAATACAGCAATCTGGCGAACATAAGATAGCTGGTTCCCGGTGTGTCGAGGAAGCATGCCCGAACCGGTCAGAACGCGGTTGGATTGGACAAGGGCCCGATATTCCGTATTCACAAATACCGCCTGGACACGACGAACAAGCAGGCCCCGTCTGTCTGTTCTGTCACATGTTAATCGCGGTACATATATTCTCTCGTCATGGGCAACGGATTGTTTTCGGTATTGACCGCCTTGCACGCAAGCACCTGATAGATGTTTATCCAGCTGTGCGAGAACGCATGAGCGCTCCCGGCGAG
>DATKVR010000048.1:0-11904 GCA_035529955.1 Gallionella sp. | reverse complement strand
TCGCGGATGGTCACGTCGAGATAGTAGATGTAACCGGAGAACACCAGCAGCAACAGCAGCACGACCAGGCGCACCGGCCTGGCTGGCAACTTGAAGAAGCGGGATTTATTCGGGAACGAGGGCAACAACTTCATTGATTATCACCTGCAGAAATGCGGTTATCGTCCCATTGTATATGGGCCGGCGCTGAACCGTCGAGACACATATACAAACAGGATGATTCTGCGGTTTCATTTATCCGGGCCTGCAAACCTGATTGCGGTGTTGGCCCATTGATAAACGGCCTATTTGACCGATGCCATGACCAGTTTGTCGAAAGTCCGGTCGCTGAGCCATCGATGCAGAAACGGCACAAGCATGGAGTGCTTGCCGGCAGAATACCGTGTCCTGGGTCTTCGGGCGCGCACCGCCTTGATGACCAGGTCGGTGATGACCACGGGCGGCGAAGCGCCGTTTTTTTCGAAAGACTTCCTGAAAAAACTTGCCAGGGCATGGGCCGTCTTGCCGTATGGGCCGTTACCGGAACGCCCGATCATGGGCTCAGACATGGTCGCAATCATTTCGGTTGCGATCGCACCCGGCGCGATGATCACCACATCGATATTGAACTGCGCCAACTCCAGACGCAGACAGTCAGACCAGCCCTCCAGCGCATGTTTGCTTGCGTGATACCAGCTTCCCAGCGGGGCATGCATCTTGCCGGCCAGTGAGGATATATTGATGATTTTGCCGGCCTGCTTTTTGCGCATCCCGGGCAAGACGAGCTGGGTCAATCGCGCCGCGCCGAACAGATTGACATCGAACTGGTATCGGGCTTCGGCGACACTGAAGTCTTCCATCGCGCCGAACAGGGCAACGCCCGCATTGTTGATCAGCACGTCCACACCGCCGTGGTCTGCCGCTATGGTGCGGACTGCAGCCTGTAAATCTTCTTCATTGGTGACGTCCATTTTCAGCGGAATTGCACCGAGCTGTTTCAGGTCATTCATCTGCCCGACACGGCGCGCGGCGGCGTAGACCACCATGCCTTCGGACAACAGCGCCCTGGCAAAATCCTTGCCCATACCGGATGAGGCGCCCGTAACCAACGCCACTTTCTGTTCTGATTTTCCGTCAACCATTTGCAATTCCTTTCGTTAGTTGCCACGCCGAACCGGTCATTCCGTTATCAGCATAACCGCAGTGATCGCGGTTGCCTTGTCGATGTCGAGCTGCACCTCGCAGTATTCGTTATTTTCGCCGATGGGCGTCGGGTCGTCCGCGCAACTGCAGCCGCCGATGATTCCCTGGTAGAAAATCCCGGCCCTGATGCGGATCACCTTTTCCATTTCGGCAACGCGGTGCACCATCACGGTGATCGGACTCCCGGCAACATAATTGCTGTAGGACAATCCCTGTTGCAGGGGCAACTGTTCTGCACCAAGTTTTTCGACTTCCCGTTTGAGCGTCGCGCCGAAGCCGGCCCCTCCCCATGCACGCAATGACTGGTCGAGCCGGATCATCGGATCGGGTCGCCCATTACGAACCGGCCCGATGTGCCCGGTTGATCATCCATTGCTCCGCGCGGGCAACATGTCCGTATCCTGCCCGGCTGCGGCAAGACGGTGGATCATGTAGACCAGATACAGCGAGAGCAGCGCGGCAAAAAAGCACCAGACCGAGATGTAGGCATAGCCGTAGACCGCCGACGCCAGCACGCTGGACGCGGCCGCCAGCACCCCGAAGATCCTGATCGGCGAGTGGCTGGAGAACAGCAGGGGCACCAGGATGGTCAGCGCATAGAGTGCAGCCGGCGTGATCGGCAAGTGGATGGAGCTGCGCCAGGGAACGGAGAAATCGTAGGTGACGGAGCTCATTCTCACCCCGACGGTCATCCATTCCGGATGGGATACCATCACGGAATAGACCAGCGTGCCGGCGAACGCGCCGAATATTGCGCAACCGGCGAACACCTGCTTGCGCAGCTTGCCGAATCTGCCGGCCCGGACCGGTTCAACCATATAACTGGCCAGCGGCAGCCACCACAACCACAGGAAATGCGAGAAGAAGTGGAACCCCAGCGCATAGGGCACCGCCGCACCGGCATGCCCCGCATTGAGCTCCTGCCATACCCGCCCCTCGAATGCCTGCTGCACACCAAAGAAGACGGGAACCAGTGCCCACATCAAATAAGCGGGATGCCGTCGCCTGGCCTGCCGGACGGCATACGCACCGATGCCCACCAGCACACCGGCGGCGCTATAGCTGACCGTTGCGGAAAAGCACATAGTACAAAAGTGTCACCTGTAATTATCCCCGCCGTAAACCCATGCTGCAGCGTGCAGCTGCCGTTGCACCCGGCCCGCTTGCTGCACGCCGCGTATTTTACATCCCGCTCATCCGCTTGCCGAACGAGATCGCATAGGCGGGCGAACGGAACAGCAGGATCGGGTCATTGGTCGGTTCGATGCCGTCGCTCATCACCAGCGGATCGTAGTTGATATTCTCGCATGCCGCCCCATGCTGTGGCGTGGCCGAGGCAATCGTCAGTGTGCCGACCTTTACTTCCTTGCGATCGGCAGGCCACGCCAATGTCGGATTGTCCACCGGATCGCCGGGCTTGCCGATCGAGATCACCATGTCCCAGCGCACCGGGCCCTTTTTGGTCCGGTCGATCAGGGCCTGCTGGAGAAAATCATGCGGCATGGTTTTCATTTCGGCATCCGTCAAACGCTTCACGCCGTCATGCGGAACAAAGCGCCAGCGCACCAGCGTGGTCTTGTTGGCGCGATTGACGAACTTGAAGGTATGGATGCCGTAGAAGTCACTGTTGGCAAAGCTCACCGGGGGATTGTTTTTCGCCAGGAAATCCGCCTGCGCGAGGCTGTCGGGATGGGTTGCCTTGAATTCCTTCATTTTTTCCGGATCGGGTTTGCCGGTTGCCGGATCGGGTTTCATCGCAACCATCTGGTCGTAGAAGGTGCGCGGCTGCGCGGCGCCGAATACCGGCGTGTTCAGCATGGTCATGTGCTGGATTTCGTTGTTTGGCAGGCTGAATTCCAGCGCCATGCCGCGCGGGCTTCTCGCGGTATCGGGCGCCTTGGGGTTGCCACCCGCCAGCGAGAAGCGCGCGATTACCGGTACCGGTTTTCCGGAGAACATCGCCGACCGGGTATATGGGGCTGCTGCCCTGTGTATGCCGACAAACTCGCCCGCCGCGCAGGTGCCCTTGATATGGTTGCGGCGCTGGCCGGGTGTCACGCCAAAAGCACCCTCGATGGCGCTTATCACCTGGTTCGGCGTTACATCCGCCTCGGCCGCGCTGGCAAGCGGTATGCCCGGCGGTGTGACGAGCGGCAGCCCAACTGCAAGCGCAACGGTGAGCATCGTTTTTTTCAAATGATGCCCGTATGAGAATGGCCCTGCTTTCATGCTGTAGGACATAGCGACGCTCCTTTGTGTGATTGGAAAGGCAGCTACATTACTACTTATGAAAAAACATGAATAGCTTTGCCGGTCGATAACCACAACCGTATAGGGACTAATCACCCGGGACCTCCGCAATTGCATGCGGAGCGGGCCCGGAACAGGCGGACGGGCGGGGTAGTCGCGGTCGATGGCAGGGCTGCCGGAACGCATTGGCCTGGTTCATTGCAGTGCGGCAACCTGAAACGATCGTGATGCAGACCGCCTTGGTTTTCAAATTTTCCCGCGATTCAATAGCGCCCTTGCGTCTTGTTGATGTAATTGGAAAGCTGCTGGGTTTCCTGGTTCATCCGCATCAGGTTGGAGTGGGTGACCCGGAACAGCGCGCGCATCACCTTGTATGCCAGGCGCGGATGGTTGTCCACCACGGTGTCAAAGGCCTCAGGGGTGAGCGTGTAGACCGTGGCATTGCCGACCGCACGCAGGGTCGCCTTGCGCGGGGTCCGGTCGACAAAAGCGCGGGTGCCGGCGCACTCGCCGGCAGTCATCGTGTAGACCAGATTCTGTTTGTGGTTTATGTCGGCGCTGAACACGGCCAGCTTGCCGGAGGCGAGAATGAACAGGGTCTGAACGGCTTCGCCCTCGCTGACGAGCAACTCGCCATCCTTCAAATGGCGCACACCCATGATCGCCGCGAGGCTCCTGGCTTCCTCCTCGGTGATTTCCGAACATACCGATGATTTGCCGATTAGCCTGTAGTCTGCCTCATTGCTCATTTCAAGGTGCTCCTTTCCATGGTTGCCGTCGAATCAGAAGTGTTGCCAGTTGCCCATTATAGATTAATGGACATCATCCCAGTGTGACAACGGAAAAAGGTCACTTGGGCGATCGGCATGCAGGCCTGCGGCAGCACCCGTCCACCGCGGTAAACAATCACTCAAACTTTTGTCCGGCACCGCAGCACTTCGTTATGGCAATCCGGGTTGTCCAGGAAGCGCCACAAATACCATGCGGCAACGGCCCGGTAAGGGCGCCATTTTTGCGAGGTCGCTTCAAGACATTTTGAATTCGGGTAAAGGATGCTGTGGGCGCGGATCAATCCGCCGTCGCCCAGTGCAAGCGTGTCCAGCCTGTTCAATCCGTACATCATGAATATCTCGGCCGTCCAGGTTCCGATACCCCAATATGAAGTCAGCTTGTGCAGAACCTCGCCATCATCGAGCCGGGCAAACGCCTTGTGTGATATGTCCCCGGCGATGCACGCTTCGGCGATGCCTGTAACGGTTCTGATCTTGCTGTTCGAGATTCCGCAGGCTTTTAGCCGAACCGGGTCAAGCGCAAGAAACCGGTCCGGTTTGAAGGGCCGCTTGCCATGTATGGATTCGATTCTTTTGGCGATGCTGCCGGCCGCGGCGGTTGAAAGTTGCTGGCCGATAATCGCCCTTGCCAATGCGTCGAACGGTTCCCTTTTGTCCTTGCCGATATTGGCATTGCCAAAGATCGAGATCAGCTTTGCCAGTTTCTTGTCTTGCTGGAACAGGAATGTTTCGGGGCTGGAAGATATGGCAGCCGCGCAATTCATGCAATCACAGCAAACTATCCGTCCTGCGCAAACGTGTCGCGATCACGCGCATCACATGGACCGCGAAGTTGGGTGTCTGCTGGATCAGGAAATTGAAGCGCTTTTTATCGATTGGCAACAGTTTGCAGTCGCTCTTGGCGATGATGGTCGCCGAGCGCGTTCCCTCGTCGATCATCGCCATCTCGCCGATGATCGCGCCCGGGCCAACGGTCTCCACCACCTGGTTGTGCACGATGATGTCGGCAGAGCCGGACATCAGCACATACATCTGGTTGCCCGGATCACCTTCCTTGAACAGGGTCTCGCATGAGGGAAGGTCCTGTAAACCGGTTTCATGTTGGAACAATTCTGCAAGATTCATGGCGCGACTCCCGTAACGGTTGATCACGGCGTGATTTTAGCCGGTAATCAAACCTTACATGGGGATGATTTTCGCTCCGTATCCTGTATGGCCGTCATTAAAGTGCGGCTGGTGTTAAATCTTGCTGTCGAGCGCTTTCAGCCTGGCGGGTGATTTCTTCTCGCAGGCAGCGCGCAGCGCTGCAAGCTGATCGCAGGGGCCGGTTTTGGCAAGCACGATGCCGCTGGACTTTTTCTTTGCCCTGATCCGGGCGATTCTGGCTTTCCGTTTTTTCTGGACTCGCGCGATTCCGGTTTTTTGTTTGGCCCTGGGCATTTCCGCTTTGGCGACGGCCGGCGCTGGAGTCTTCACGACTTGATGTTCATTGACCCATTCTGCACGGGCTTGTTGCCTGGCCGCGATGAGTTTACGGATATCGATCGGATGATCCGCCAGGTAACGCCGGTCGGCATCATTTATCATGGCCGCGTTGCCGGCGTCGATGCCGAGTGTTGCCGCATCATGCGACAGTTGCCCGATGGAAAATTGCGGCTGGACATCGGTCAGGGTAATCACATCCGCCGGGTGTGCAACGTCACCCAGTTTTGCGCCGAGCAATTCATTGACCGGATTGTTCGGATCATTGGTGTAGGCGACGAGCTGGTAGCCGGGTTTCAGCAGGGAGTTGCTCCCGGCATCCAGCAGCACTTTTTTTCCTTGGACGCGGACGATATGCGCGGCGAACGGGACGCTTTTCAACGCTTCCCGGATTCCCTTGACGGCAGTATCAATCACCCGGCTTATCGCGTTGCCGTAATCGGTATCAAAAAATGCACGGCTGCCAAACGGGATGCCGTCTCCCACCCGCACGTCGCCATCGGTCTGGTCTTCATACCGGCGCGACAACAGCGCTGTGCCGGAAAAACCGTCATAGACGTTCAGCTCGATTTCGATATGTCTCGTTCCCTGGGTTGTTCCCGCGTCGACTACCGTGCCTGAAATGAGGAATTGGGCGCCGCTTTCCCCGGCGATCTGGACAATTGCCTGCTGCCGGGTTGTCTCGCCGCCTGTCGGGATCGAGTATCGCGAAGCGGTGGATAGAAAACCCTTGCCCGACCCCATGCGGCTGGAAAGTGCGGCGGGCAGGCCGTCATAGATATTATCGATATCGTTTACCTGGAGGATATCGGCAACGTCAAACTGGGTGAACACGATTTTCTTCTTCGGCGGCTGGCCGATCGCCACGACCGGCGGAGCGGGTTGTGCGGGTGGAGACGATGCATGTGCTGCGCCGGGAGGAACGTCCCGTGGTTGAGTTGCCTGCACTGCTGCAACACCCGGTTTGGCGGCTGCCGGTCGGAGCGTTCCCGCCTGTGTAACACCGGATTGGGCGGTTATCGATTGAACCGCGCCGGTATGCGCTACGGCGGATTGGGCAACCTGGGGCTTGACCGGCACGGTCGGCGCGACACCGGACTGCGCTGTCACGGCTTGCATCGTTCCCGTCTGGGCCGCGCCGGATTGGGCAACTTCCGGTTGTATAGCTTTCGTCGGCACGACACCCGATTGCGCGGTTTCTGTCTGTGCGGTCACCGGCAACGCAATGGCGGGTTGCACCATGCCACAGGTTGCGCACGCCAGAATGAATGCGGACAAGCAGGCGGGGAGGGAATATTCCCCGGTCGATGACACAGGCGATTTGCCGAAGCGAAACCTGTTGCGAACATTTGCCTGCATTGCCACTCCTTTAATACCGGGTTGCCCATCACTCGAATCTGGTCTTGCACAAAATTCCCGGAACACATTCCACGATGAATCGCACCTGCCAGCATCGGCAAGACTCATGGCTGCATTATCAGGATGGCAAGCTCCCTCTATTCATCGGCAAACAATCGGGAAAATTGAGGGTAACGTGCGGTACCGGCATAAATAAACACCCGCGGCCGGATCGGCTTATATGAATCCGCTTGGAATTTCCGGGCGTTGCGATCGGGCAATGGCCGGCGCGTATCGCCGCCTGATGCGGGGTAGCGGGTGGCGCTTGTATTTTTATGTGGTTTCGGTGGCGAAGCAGACTACCTTGTTGCGGCCGGTTTGCTTGGCCTCATAAAGCGCTGCATCGGCTTCTGCCAGCATATCTCCCAGCGCGCGCAGGGCGGTGGCCGGGCAAATGGATATGCCGATGCTCACCGAGATTGAGATTTCGCCGCTCGAGGTGGCAAGCGGTGTGGAAGCCACAATCTTGCGCAGGGATTCGGCCAGCGCCAGCGCGTCTTCGGCGTTGGTATCCGGAGCGATCACCAGAAACTCTTCGCCGCCGTATCGACCCAGCAGGTCCTGTCCGCGCAACCGCCCCGCAAGCAGCGAGGCGAGTTTGCAAAGTACGTCGTCGCCGGTCTGGTGGCCGCGGGTATCGTTGACGAGCTTGAAGTGGTCCGCATCAATCATCAGCAGCGCCAGCGGCAAACCGCTGCGCCTGGACAGGGAACGCTCCGCATAGTCTGTCAGCGCGCGCCGGTTGGGAATCTTGGTAAGGCTGTCGGTCATCGCAAGGTGCATGATTTCGCGATCCGTGCGTTCCTTGACCAGCAACAGGAATCCGAACGAACCGAGCAATGCGATCGACATGCTGGCAATGTAGGCGAGGAGCTGAATCGGCTGGAGCAACTGGGTGTTTTGCGGTTGGGCGAACTGGATGTGGCCGGACAGGGCGAAACCGGCCCGCAGCAGCAACAACAGCAGGATCATCATAATTCCACCGAACAGCAGACGCCATGCCTGTCCGGAACGGGTGTCCCGATCGGACCACAACGCGCGCGCTATCAGCACCATCTGGAAGCCGTAGATGAGGCCGTCCCAGACGAAGCGGCTGCGTATGTGTTCCTCCAATATGGCCGCCACCAGCAGTGTCAATGCGACCGGCACCAGATATTGCCAGCGCGGTGTGCGGCGTTGCTGGAATTCATAAATCGCGGCCAGTATCAGCGCAAACGCAGCGGACAGCAGGCCGTTGGCGACGATCACCGAGAACAAATCGGGAATCCTGCCGCGTGCCGCAATCAGTCCCCAGGCCACGGTTTCCAGGAACATCGCCGCCGCCCATTTCCCCATGCCGTCCGGCTTGTTGCTCTTTCGTCCGGCGGCGGCGACGAACATGCTCAGCACCGACAAGCCATAGGTCAGGATCAGCGAAAACAGCAGGGTGCGGGGATCGAGGTTCATTGCGTCACGCCAGCCGCATGCAGGTGATGGACTTCAATTGATGACATCAACGAATGATCGGTTTGCGGGGGCGGTGAAAAATCCCGCCCGCCATTTGATACGGGAACATAGCCCTGCTTTTTATACATACGCATCGGTTCTTTCATTTATCCCTGCCATTGCCTTTGAGGACACAATTGGGGACATCAGAATAAATGTGCGCCGCATTATGTTTTCCCATTTTTAAAGTAATGATACTTCTATTCGGACATTTCATGGCATGGGTGGAGCCCCATTTTTCCTGTTTATTCATGCAGTCCAGCGCCGACCACACTTGTGGCAGTGTTCTTTCTGGATCGTAGCCTGCCCCCGATTGTTCTCCCGGTAATCAACCTGCTATCATCCGGCGTAGCCAAGCCGCACAATTTCACAGGGCCCGCACATTTATACTGACCACGCCGATTCTACTTGCACCATCTGAAAATCCAATTTAAATAATCGCATGACCGAACAAATAATCAACGTTGGCTCGCTAGTCAAAGACGCGAGCGAGGGCCTGACAGCGGAGGAGAAACTCGGGCTGAAAATACAGCTGTCGGAAAAAATCCAGCAGCTCACCGCGCTGGGGGACGCGAACCCTTTGCAGCGCGCCCGGCTGCAAATGGACATCGCCGAAATCCTGAATCCCTTGGAACGCCGGAAAGAAGCATGGGAAATTGCACGCGAGGCATTTTTCCTGTCCCTGCAACAGGAATCCTGGCAGGACGCCGTCGAGGCGTGCAACGTGCTGTATCAGGCCGGCCATGAAGATTCCATCGCGGTGCTGGGTATGGGCATCTGGCTGGCCATTACCTTTCCGGTCGATCCGGAACTGACCGTGGCCATGCTGGTCCATGCGATCGACGAAATGCCGGATGATTCAGACGGCGCCGCCGTGGCGGCGATTACCGGGCGCTATGTGGTCGACCTGCGCGCCGCGGACGACAAGCACGAGAGCCAGCGCTTCCTGGTCGATAACCTGATTGCGATGGTGGCCAAGCGCCACAGCCGGGTGCAGGACCAGCATGCGATGGACAAGTGGCTGGACAAGCTGGAGCTGCGCGATCCGCAGGTGTTTCTGCCGCGCATGGCGCTGGTCGTCGATGCCATCGTCGCCGGAAAATGGTGGTTTGATCGCGATGCATTGCGCGACAGATTGCCCGAATAGGATAGGCTCAAGTTGAGCTGGCAAACGCAAATATCCACGCGATCAATGGAGTCCGACTTCACCGATTGGCCGCATATTTGAATCGAAACCTTAACTAGCAGAGGAAATGTCATGCCCGGTTTGCTCCCCGATGTAGATCCCGATGGATTGCTTGAGTTTTCGGTTGTATATACCGATCGGTCCCTGAACCACATGTCCAAACAATTCCAGCAAATTGTTAAGGACATATCTGCCGTGCTCAAAGAAACATACAACGCCCGCTCGGCGGTTATTGTTCCCGGCAGCGGTACATTCGGCATGGAATCGGTTGCGCGCCAATTCGCGCAAAATCAAAAATGCCTGATCGTTCGCAATGGCTGGTTCAGTTATCGCTGGACCCAGATCCTGGAAATGGGCAACCTCACACAGGATGTCCATGTGCTCAAAGCAAAACAGGTCGACAACACCACAACAGGCGCCTTTGCGCCGCCGCCAATCGGGGAAGTGGTCGCCTTCATAAAAAAGGAAAAGCCGGCTGTTGTATTTGTTCCCCATGTTGAAACATCCTCCGGGATCATCCTGCCGGACGACTATGTGCAGGCCATCGGTGCAGCGGTTGAATCGGTCAACGGAATATTTGTCCTGGACTGCATCGCTTCCGGCGCAATGTGGGTCGACATGAAAAAATGCAACGTCGACGTGCTGATCTCGGCCCCGCAAAAGGGATGGAGCAGTTCGCCGTGCTGCGCAATGATCGCGCTGGGCGAACGCGCGCGCGAGAAAATTGAACATACGCAAAGCAACAGTTTTTCTTTGGACTTGAAAAAGTGGTTGCAGATCATCGAGGCTTATGAAAATGGCGGCCATCTTTATCACGCGACCATGCCGACGGATGCCTTGAAGATATTGCGCGACAACATGAAGGAAACACAGGCGCTCGGCTTCCCGGAAACCAAGGCAAGACAGATTGATCTGGGCAAGAAAGTGCGCGCCTTGCTCGAATCGAAAAACTTCATGTCCGTTGCCGCGCCGGGCTTTCAATCACCCGGGGTGGTGGTGAGCTACACATCCGACCCGGACATCCAGAACGGCAAAAAATTTCTCCTGAAGGGATTGCAAATTGCCGCGGGCGTGCCGCTTCAATGCGATGAAAGAGCCGACTTCCGGACATTCAGGCTGGGTTTGTTCGGCCTTGAAAAATTGCAGCATGTCGATCAAACCGTGGCCAGTTTTAAGGATGCGCTTGATCGTATTGACCACCATTGATTTTACCGAGTAGCCCAATTGATACCGGTGATGACGAACCGATAAACGGCAGAAATCTCGCATCACAAATCAATTGGGCGCTATCCCCATATCACCCGCTGTTCGACTTGATCCCGGGATTTAAATAATAGTGGACTGTACCCGATCATTTTCAATGCTTACTGTGCAGTAAAGCTTTTTGGTGTGGCGCTGACTGTAAAACTGAAATTGCTGCCGGTCGCCGTGTTGGCGATTTGTGGTCCTACTCGAATAGCCGTTACCGTTGCGGTATAACTTTTTCCGGCAGTCAATATACCCGACGGGACTGTGATGCCCGTAGCACTCGCCGGTGGAGTCGAATACACGTTTGGAGTTGTTGAGCCATCTATTTGCACATAGTAATTCATGCCGCTGACTCCTGATGGAGTCGTCCAGGAGATCGTATTTGGTGCCACAGTAGCGAAGGTAATTGTTGGAGTCCAGGAAAGCGTGCTCTGGGTGGCAGTATAAGTAGATCCATTTGCCGTTACGGTAAGGGTGAAGTTTCCCGCGCCATCCGGCGTAATAGAGTTATTTCCATAATAGTTTATACCTGAGTTGTAGGTCAATGGCACGCCATTTATCGTGACCGTTGCATTGGCAATCGCCGCGCCGCTGGGGCTGTCAACAAATAGAACGACCACGCCGGAATATATACCGGGCGCTGTCGACGGGCTCATGCCTGCGCTGATGTAAACCCCGCCAACTGTTGCCGCAGGTCCGCCGCCCCCGCCCCCACAACCGGCCAGCAAAGTACCGACTACAATACCGACCCCTAACAACTTGCCTATCAATATTTGCAACCTTGTATTCTTGTTCATCCCGGTCGTTCCCTGTGTTATGAATTTCTGAAAGAATAATATTCTGTTTGTGTTACAAATAAAAATACTTGGTTTCAGCAAGCGC
>DATKVR010000047.1:0-2878 GCA_035529955.1 Gallionella sp. | reverse complement strand
CGCATCGTCCAGCGTGATCTCGCGCGGAATCTGCCCGAGCAACATGCCGGGCCCGATGCCCGCCGTCTCGGTGCGCCCCGGCAGCACAATCACAAGGTTTGTGCCCAGCGAGGAGAACTGGTTGACCACATACAGGCGTGCTCCCTCTCCCAGCGCGGTGAGCACCACCACTGACGCCACACCGATGGACATCGCCAATATCATCAACAAGGTGCGCGTCGGGTTGCCGCGCAGGCTGCCGAAAGCAAACTGCGCGACATCTGCCAGTCTCATGTGCTGCTTCCGCTCTCGCTGATGATCTGGCCATCCACCATGTGTATCTGGCGCTTCGCGCGGCTGCCAATCTCCGGGTCGTGGGTCACCATGATCAATGCAACATTCTGTTCCAGTAGCTGCTCGAGCAGATCGATCACTTCCTTGCCGGTAGTCTGGTCGAGATTGCCGGTCGGCTCGTCGGCCAGCAGCACGGCAGGATGCATGCTGGTGGCGCGGGCGATCGCGACGCGCTGGCGCTGCCCTCCGGAAAGCTGGTCGGGCCGGTGATCGGCCCTGTCCATTAACCCATAGTTCTCCAGCAATTTCCCCACGCGTGTCTTGCGTTCGGCGGGAGCAATGCCCGCCAGTATCATCGGCAATTCGATGTTCATCGCGGCAGTCAGGCGCGGTACCAGGTGGAAGGACTGAAACACGAAGCCGATTTTTTCGCTGCGCACCCTGGCCTGCTGCACATCATTCAAATCAGTCACATTGCCGCCATCCAGCATGTAAGTACCGGAGCTCGGCCTGTCCAGCAGGCCGATCAGATTGAGCAGCGTGGATTTCCCGGAGCCGGACGGGCCCATGATGGAGACATAATCACCTGCCGCGATGTGCAGGTCTATACCGCGCAATGCGGCAACCTGCTGATCGCCCACCGTAAAGCTGCGGCTGACTTTTTCCAGCTGGATCATTTTGCGGGTTTAATCACTTCCGGTTGTACCCTGGCGCCGGCAATCACGCCGGGGCGGTCCAACGTAGACACGATCCGGTCGCCCTCATTCAATCCGGCAGTAATTTCGGTGTAATCCCAATTTGCCAAACCGGTTTTCACGGTGCGCTTTTCCAGCACACCGTTTGCACCATATAGCAGCACCTGGTTCCCTTCCATCAGCGTTTGCGTGGGGATGCGCAATACATTTTTGCGGGAATCATGAACGATCTCCACATCCGCGCTATATCCCACCAGCAAGTTTTCCTTGGTAGGGGGCTGAACGAATTCCACCTCGACTTCCACCGTTCGCGCCTGTTTCTCCAGTTCCAGCACATAAGGTGCGATGCGCCTGACCTTGCCGGCAAAGGATTTACCCTTTATCGCATCCAGTGTGATGCGTGCATCCTGACCCGCCTTAATATTGGCGGCATCCACCTCGTCGATGGGCGCGCTGACATACATGCAGCTGTCGTCGATCAGGTCGATTGCCGGCAGGGTCAGGATGCCGGGCGGAGACGGTGTCGCATATTCACCCTGTTCGCCGCTGATGTCGGCGACGATCCCCGCAAAAGGCGCGCGCAGCACCATGCGCTGCAAACTGGCACGGGCCACGGCTATGCGCGACCGGCTCTGGTCGATCTGGCTGTTCGCGGCCTTGCATCCGGCGCGGGCCACCTTGGCGGCGGAAACTTTCTGGTCCAGTCCCTCTGCAGAGATGAATCCGCTCTCCTTCAACTGGCGTGCGCGGTCGGCTTCCTTTTCCGCCAGATCGGCCTGCACACAGGCCTGATGCGCCTGGGTCTGTGAGGTGGCGAGCTGTTCCTGCGCCAGCTGTTCCTGCGCCTGGAGGTCCTTGTCCCACAGTTCCAGCAACACCTGGTTGGCCTTGACGCGCTGGCCCTTCTGCACCAGCAGGTGCGAAATCTGGCCGCCCGACGGCGCGGACAGCTTGGCGCGACGACACGGCTTGACCGTTCCCGCGCGGGTATTGCTCACCGTCGCTTCAACCAATCCGCGCTCGACCTTGACCAATTTCACGGTTATCGGCGCGGGGCGGGTGAAGTACCAGGCTGCGATTGCCAGCAGCAGCAATCCCGCCAGCCAGGGCAGATAGCGCAAAAATGCATTGTGTTTATTGTGCGGAATCCCAGTCATACAACTCCCTAGCAAAATTTCTGTGCGCCAACCCGATTGATTTCAATGCCGATATGAACCGGCACTTCGTCAGTACTGAACAGTTGCCCGGAATAATCCGGCAATGCGTCATTATTATCCGTCGAGAGGATCAGGATGCAAGCGAACTTGCCTTTCCCACCCCTGCATGCATGCAAGTCATACAGTTGAACTGGGACCAGAGACGTAGAATTGACTTGGCCTACTTCCTCAATCGTGGGCGTGTTCGCCTATGCATCCGGTAATACACGACCGTATCGCATAGCGCTTTTTCCCGGCAAGCGGTTGTTTCATGGATTCGACATTTAATGATTTTCAATCGAATCGATCGTGCTTCGATCGGCATTCTACCGCTTAAGCAGATACAAGATATCACGTCATCCCGGCCGGCAATTCGCTTCTGCCGGGACAGTGATGGACAAAGCGATCGAATACTAATTAAAAGGAAAAAAAATGGCTTGCAAGGAGGAGTGCAAGCCAAGGGGGGTAGTACAAGGGAGAGAAAATCATCAATCAACGTAAATAATGATACTCTAATATTTGCCCAAGTCAACACTTGGCAGTCAGCCTATAACAGGCTGATCATAATTAACATATTCAAATATGCACCGATATTGCGCTTTATGCAGGTCTCCATAATATGGAAAATCCGGAAGCATGATCTGCCGGTAAATGGCCGCCGCAATCAAGACCCAAAAGCGGCATCCAGATATTCCCAAGCAGCGGAGCAATCGT
>DATKVR010000046.1:0-26350 GCA_035529955.1 Gallionella sp. | reverse complement strand
ATCTCGTAGCATACGGTCTGCGCGGTTTTCACTTCACCCCGTCCCTGACAGGTCGGGCACGGTTCGCACATCACATGCGCCAGACTCTCGCGGGTGCGCTTGCGGGTCATCTCCACCAACCCCAGTGATGAAAATTCACTTACCGTAATTCGCGTGTGGTCGCGGGCCAGGGCTTTTTTGAATTCTTCCAGCACGGCAACGCGATGTTCCTGGCTATCCATGTCGATGAAATCGCAGATGATGATGCCGCCCAGGTTGCGCAAGCGCAGTTGCCGCGCGATGACCTGCGTAGCCTCCAGATTGGTCTTGAAAATAGTGTCGTCAAAACTGCGCAACCCGACATAACCGCCGGTATTCACGTCTACGGTGGTCATGGCCTCGGTCTGGTCGATGACCAGATAGCCGCCGGATTTGAGGTCGACGCGTTTGGACAGGGCGTGCTCGATCTCCTCTTCCACACCGTGCAGATCGAACAGCGGCCGCGAGCCGGCATAGTGCTCGAGTTTGTCGCTCGCAATCGTATTGTAGGCTTGCGCGAATTCCAGCATTCTTTGGTAAGTGCTGCGCGAATCGACCAGGATGCGCACGGTATCGTGACTGACAAAATCACGCAGCACGCGCAGGCTGATGTCGAGTTCCTGGTAAAGCAGTTGCGGCGCACTGGCGGTTTTCGCAATGGTTTGCAAACTGCTCCACAGCTTGTCCAGGTAGGCGATGTCGGCGGCAAAGTCCGGTTCTGCCGTGGCTTCCGCCACGGTGCGTATGATGTAACCACCCTGATGTTCGGGCGGCAGCGCGGCTTGCAGGCTGGCACGCAAGGCATCCCGTTGCTCCGCGGTTTCAATGCGTTGCGATACGCCGATATGCGTTTCCTGGGGCAGATACACCAGCAATCGCCCGGCGATGCTGAGCTGGGTGGACAGCCGCGCGCCCTTGGTCCCGATCGGCTCCTTGATGACCTGCACCAGCAGGGTCTGTCCTTCATACAGCACTTTCTCGATCGGTTTGGCTGTTTCGATGTTGTGACTGTTTTCCCAGATATCCGCCACATGCAAAAATGCCGAGCGCTCCAGGCCGATATCAATGAAGGCCGATTGCATCCCGGGCAGCACGCGCTTGACCTTGCCGAGGTAAACGTTGCTGACGATGCCGCGGCTGCTGCCGCGCTCGATGTGCAGGTCCTGCACCACGCCGAGCTGCATCACCGCAACGCGGGTTTCCTGAGGAGTAACGTTGATCAGTATCTCTTCACTCATGGCGTGGGGTAATCAAAGCGTTGCAGCAATTGGACCGTTTCGAACAGCGGCAGACCCATCACCCCGGAATAGCTGCCTGAAAGATGTTCGACGAATGCGCCGGCCTGCCCCTGTATGCCATAGCCTCCGGCCTTGTCAGCGTATTCGCGGGTGAGCAAATAGCGGCGGATGCGCTCCTCGCTGAGTGTGGTGAAGCGCACCGTGGAAGTGGAAAGCGCGACTTCGACATGCTCGCCCAAAGCGATTGCAACCGCGCTCAGCACCCGGTGCTCTGTTCCGGAAAGCTGGCGCAGCATGTCAACCGCATGCTCTGCGCTGTCCGGCTTGCCGAAGATCCTGTTGTCCAGCGTGACCGTGGTATCGGCAGCCAGGACCGGGAACGGCGGAAGGTTGCGAAACCTGAGTGCGGCATAGCCTGCTTCTGCCTTGGCCCGGGCGACCCGTCTGACATAGCTCTCCGGTAGTTCACCGGCATGGGGAGTCTCATCCACCTCCAGGTTGCGGCGCGGATCGGAGCGCAACAGCAACATCTCGAAGTTGATGCCGATTTGCTTGAGCAATTCGCGCCGGCGCGGACTCTGCGAGGCGAGGTAAATGCGTGGCTGGATGATGCGCATGACGATTCCCTATTCCCGGTGATAGGGGTGATTGTGCATCAAGCTGTGCGCCCGGTACAACTGCTCGGCCAGCAATACACGCACAAAAGCATGCGGCAGCGTGAGCGCTGACAGCGCCAGCAACTGCTGTGCGGCCTGTTTGACCGATTCATGCAAACCGTCCGCCCCGCCGATGATGAATGCAACATCGCCCCCTTCGCGCATCCAGTCCTGCATCTGTGCAGCAAGCTGTCTGGTGGTTGGCTGTGTGCCGCGTTCATCCAATGCGATGCGCCGGCAGTTTTGCGGCAGGATGGCGAGGATGCGCTGCGCTTCGGCCTCCATGATCTGTGCCGTGGTCTTGCCGGTGGTGCGGGGTTCGGGCTTGATTTCCAGCAGCGAAATCTGCGCCTCGCGCGGCATGCGCTTGGTGTATTCAATGAAGCCCGTCGCGATCCAGTCCGGCATTTTGTGGCCGACGGATACGATGATCAGCTTCATTTTATGAACCTCTCAACCGAGGAATACACACAATAAAAACAAACCTTGCTTTGCTACCGTGTACTCCGTGGATACGAATTGGTAATTTTCGTTCATGAACGGGGATTATTTGGGGGGCTGCGCCAACTTGGGTCTGGCCGCCTGCGCCTTGCTCCACAATTCCTCGAGGTTGTAGTAATCGCGGATGGCGGGCTGCATCACGTGAACCAGCACTTCGCCCAGGTCCACCAGTATCCACTCACCGCTCTGTTCACCCTCGCGCCCATAAACTGTTTCGCCGAGCTCCTTGAGCTTGACCACCACATTGTCGGCAAGCGCCTTTGTCTGGCGGGTGGAGTTGGCGCTGGCGATGATCATGCACTCGAACATCGAGCTGAGTTTGCTGGTGTCGATCACGGTGATGTTTTGTGCTTTGACGTCTTCAAGCGCGGCGACGACTGCCTTGGTTTTTTCTTCAGTATTTAGCATGCTTGTATAATTGATGTTGATGAATATAATCGGCCACCGCGTTGGGTAGCAGATAACGTATGCTGCGATTTTCCGCCACGCGGCTGCGTATCAGCGTGGCGGAAATTTCCAGTTTCGGGATGGCCAGTTCGGCAATACCGCCCGCCGGTTTCTGTGATAATACCTGCGCAGCGCACAAACGTTGTTGATAATGCGATTGCAATTCCGGCGCGGCCGTATGAATACGTTCCTCCAGTGTAAAGCCCGGGCGGTAGCCCACCACGATGTGCGCCAGCCCGAACAATCCTTCCCATTCATGCCAGGTGTCAAGTTGCAAAAATGCGTCTCCGCCCATCAGCAAACACAGCGGTTGTATCGCGCCCAGCTCCGCACGCAGTTCGCGCAGGGTATCCACCGTGTAGCACTTGCCGGTTCGCTCGACTTCGCGCGCATCCAGCACAAACGCCGGCTGGTCGGCGATTGCCAGCCGCACCATCGCGCTGCGATGCGGCGCGGATACCTGCGGCTCATCGCGATGCGGCGGCGTGCCGGCGGGGACGAAACGTATCTGGCTCAGATTGGCCAGTTCCAGCATCTCTTCGGCAAGTCGCAAGTGCCCGTAATGTATCGGGTCGAACGTCCCGCCCAATATGCCGATTGCCTTGTTGTTCACTGATTGGAGGGCCCGTTTCTGCAACGCTGGAATTACAAAGCCAGCCGGCGCGTATCCGCCAGCACTTTCGAGAGGAA
Organism: Gallionella sp.; assembly: GCA_035529955.1. Classification (GTDB taxonomy): domain Bacteria; phylum Pseudomonadota; class Gammaproteobacteria; order Burkholderiales; family Gallionellaceae; genus Gallionella. The sequence continues at coordinate 22,800 of DATKVR010000046.1, read as the reverse complement.
CACGATAAAGCGCGCCGCGGCGGCTCCGTCGATCACGCGATGATCATATGACAGCGACAACGGCAACATCAGCCGCGCCACGAAAGTGTCATCCTGGTGCATCGGCTTGATGATGGACCTGGACACCCCGAGTATCGCCACTTCCGGCGCATTGATGATGGGGGTGAAAGCCGTTCCGCCAATACCGCCAAGGCTCGATATCGAAAAGCAGCCGCCCTGCATTTCGGCCGCGGTAATTTTTTTCTCGCGCGCTCTTGCGCTGATTTCGCCCAACTCCCTGGCCAGTTGCACAATGCCTTTTTTGTCCACATCGCGCAGCACCGGCACCATCAATCCGTCCGGCGTGTCCACCGCCACACCGATATGGCAATATTGTTTGAGCACCAGATTTTCCCCGCTGGCGTCCAGCGAGGCGTTGAAATCGGGGTATTTTTGCAGTGCGACCGCCGCGGCCTTGATCAGGAATGCCAACGGTGTGATTTTGATATTCTGTTTCGCGTATTCCGCCCCGAGCTCCTTGCGGAAGGCTTCCATTTCGGTTATGTCGGCCTCGTCGAATTGCGTGATGTGCGGGATGGTCACCCAGTTTCGATGCAGATTCGCGCCGGATATCTTCTTGATACGCGACAGCGGCCTGATCTCGATCCCGCCGAATTTGGCAAAATCCACCACCGGTGAGGGCAGCACCTGCAGACCGTTGCCGCCTGCGGCGCCGCGCGGTTGCGCGAGCGCGGTCTTGACGAACTGCTGCACGTCGTCCCTGGTCACGCGGCCCTTCTCGCCGCTGCCTTTGACTTGGTCAACCGGTACACCGAGTTCGCGCGCGAATTTGCGTATGGCCGGGCTGGCGTGCGCTTTGCCTGCGGAAGGGTCCCTGTGTAACAGCGGGGCACCCGCCGGCGTGCCCCTTGCGGGTGCCGCCGGCACATTCGTCACCGCGGCTTGTGGCGCTTGTGTGGTCAGCGGAGCTGCTGCAGGCTTTGCCGCAACCGAGGCTGGCGCCGATGCTGCGGCAGGTGCGGACGGAGCCGTTGCAGTTGCCGGCTTGTCGGCCGGCGCAGCATCCGCCGCGGCGCTGCTTTCCATCATCAAAATCAGCGAGCCCTGCGACACCTTGTCGCCGACCTTGACCTTCATTTCCCTGATTACGCCGGTATAAGGCGACGGTACATCCATCGCCGCCTTGTCGGTTTCCAGCGTCACCAGATTGTCTTCGGCACTGATTGTGTCGCCGGCTTTCACCATCACCTCGATGATGCTCACATCCTTGTAGTCGCCGATATCCGGCACCAATACTTTCTTCATTTCCGCCACAGTGTGTCTCCTCCCAGCCTTAAACAGTCGTCGGGTTGGGTTTATCCGGATTGATTTTATAAAGCTTGATCGCCTTGCTGACTACGCCGGCCTTGATCGTGCCTTCATCGGCCAATGCCTTGAGTGCCGCAACTGCAATGTAGTGACGGTCAACCTCAAAGAACTTGCGCAATTTCTTGCGCGTGTCGGAACGACCGAAACCGTCCGTACCCAGCACCTTGAAATGTCCGGGCAGGAAACCGCGAATCTGGTCGGCGAACGAGCGCATGTAATCGGTCGCGGCGATCACCGGGCCGCTTCGTCCGGCCAGGCACTGTTCGACATGGCTGACCCGAGCTTTGCTTTCCGGATGCAGCATGTTCCAGCGCTCGCAATCCATTCCGTCGCGGCGCAATTCGGTGAAACTGGTCACGCTCCAGATGTCCGATGCCACGCCGAAATCTTTCTCCAGCAACTCCGCCGCCGCGATGACCTCGCGCAGGATCGTGCCACTGCCCATCAACTGAACGGTCGGTTGCTCCACTTTCCCCTTGCCCTTTGTCTCCTGCCCCTTAAACAGGTACATGCCCTTGATGATGCCGGCTTCCGCACCTTTCGGCATGGCCGGATGGGCGTAGTTTTCGTTCATCACGGTGAGGTAATAGAACACGTCCTGCTGTTCGACATACATGCGGTGCATGCCGTGGTGAATGATCACCGCGAGTTCATAGGCGAAGGTCGGGTCGTAGGACACGCAATTCGGAATGGTTGCGGACATCAGATGACTGTGCCCGTCCTCGTGCTGCAGGCCTTCGCCGTTCAGCGTGGTACGGCCCGCGGTTCCGCCCAGCAAAAAACCGCGCGCGCGCAGGTCGCCGGCCGCCCAGGCCAGATCGCCGACGCGCTGGAAACCGAACATCGAATAATAAATATAGAACGGCAGCATCGCCTTGCCGTGGTTCGCATACGAGGTCGCGGCGGCAAGCCATGACGACATTGCGCCGGCTTCATTGATGCCTTCCTGCAAAATCTGGCCGTTCTGGTCTTCCTTGTAAAACATCAATTGCTCGGAATCCTGGGGGGTATAAAGCTGGCCGACTTGCGAGAATATGCCGAGCTGGCGGAACATGCCTTCCATGCCGAAAGTGCGCGACTCATCCGGCACGATAGGCACGACCTGCTTGCCGATATTCTTGTCCTTGACCAGAATGCCGAGCATGCGCACAAACGCCATGGTGGTCGAAATCTCGCGTTCTTCGGTACCTTTCAGCAATACATCGAAAGCCTCCAGGCCCGGTATCTGCAGCGGCTCCTTCACCGGCGTGCGTTGCGGCACCACGCCCATCTCACGGCCGCGCTCCCTGAGGTATTTCATCTCCAGGCTATCCTCGGGCGGGCGATAGAAATTCAGGCTGGCGACCTGCTCATCAGTCAGCGGAATGTTGAAACGGTCGCGGAATTTGAGCAGCACTTCACCGGCCATTTTCTTCTGCTGGTGGGTAATGTTCTGGCCTTCCCCCGCTTCGCCCATGCCGTAGCCCTTCACGGTCTTGGCCAGGATCACGGTCGGCTGCCCGGTGTGTTTGACGGCCGCCGCATAAGCGGCGTACATTTTGAACGGATCGTGGCCGCCGCGGTTCAAACGCCAGATCTCGTCATCGGACATGTCGGCGACCATCTCGAGCAATTCCGGATATTTGCCGAAAAAGTGCTCGCGTACATAGGCGCCGTCCTTGGACTTGTAGGTCTGGTAATCGCCGTCCACCGCTTCCTGCATGCGTTTTTGCAGCAGGCCGTTCTTGTCCTTTGCCAACAGGCGATCCCACTGCCTGCCCCACACCACCTTGATCACGTTCCAGCCCGCGCCGCGGAACACCCCTTCCAGCTCCTGGATAATCTTGCCATTGCCGCGCACCGGACCGTCGAGGCGCTGCAGATTGCAGTTGACCACGAAAATCAGGTTGTCGAGCTTCTCGCGCCCGGCCATCGAGACCGCGCCCAGCGATTCCGGCTCATCGGTCTCACCGTCACCAAGGTAGGCCCACACCTTGCGTCCGGCTGTCTTGACCATGCCGCGATGCTCCAGATAGCGCATGAAGCGCGCCTGGTAGATCGCCATCAGCGGGCCGAGGCCCATGGACACCGTGGGGAACTGCCAGAAGTCCGGCATCAGCCACGGATGGGGATACGAAGACAGGCCGCCGCCTTCGGATTCCTGGCGGAACTTGTACATCTGTTCCTCGCTGATGCGTCCCTCGAGAAATGCGCGGGCGTAGACGCCGGGCGACGAATGTCCCTGGAAATACACCAGGTCACCGCCGTGATCGTCGGTCTTGCCGTGGAAGAAATGATTGAATGCCACATCGTACAGGGTGGCTGCGGACGCAAAGCTGGCGATATGCCCGCCCAGCTCGGACGAGTCGCGGTTGGCATTCAGGACCAGAACCATCGCGTTCCAGCGGGTCCACGCGCGAATGCGGTGTTCCAGGTCCTGGTTGCCGGTGGAGCGTTGCTCGTCGGCCACCGCGATGGTATTGCAATACGGCGTAACCGCGCTGAACGGCATACCTGCGCCAGACTGGCGCGCTTTATCGATTAGCTGCCCGAGCAGAAATTGGGCGCGTTCCGCGCCTTCGTTTTCCAGCACCGACTCGAGGGCGTCCAGCCACTCCTGGGTTTCTTGCGGATCGTAATCAGGTAATGAAGCCATCGTTCCGTTCTCTCTCTTGTTACAACGTAATTTTAGGGTTTCCCATTTTTCGAACAAGCAATCGTTTCCCGTTCGGTGATGATCCACTCGACTTTGACATCCGTCGGTTCCTGCGGGATTTGTTCTACGATTTGCAGCTCAAAGGCTGCTGCCGCCAATGCGGGCCGGATAGGCATGCGAGCCAGAAGTTTGTCATAAAAACCGCGGCCATACCCTAGCCGGGCGCCATCCCGGGTAAATGCCACCCCGGGCAGCAGGGCGAATTCTACCTCATTTAGCCTGACAAGCTGCTCGCAGCGTTCGACAATCGGCTCGCGTATTCCCCACAATCCGGCCGCCAACTGGTCCCCGGGATCATCCACCAGATACAGGTCAAGCTGGTTGGTATGGTGGTTCACCCGGGGCAGGGCCAGTTTTTTGCCCTCCGCCAATACCTGCCGGACCCAGAACTCACTGGCGAACTCTGCGCCGAAATTCATGTAGCCAAGCACGGTGTCGGCTTGCCGGTACTCGTTCAGCTGCAATAGACGCTCGGTGATTGCTGCGCTGTGGGAGGCGCGCATGGCCGCGGGAAGCTGTTCGCGCAGGGCAAGCATGTACTTGCGAATGCCGGGTTTGGTCATGGGCGGCGAAGCCGGCATGGTCGTTTAACCCAGGAACAGCCGGTACGCCGGATTCGCGCTCTCGTCCCAGTAGCGATAGCCGAGCGTGTCCAGAAAGATCTTGAGCGCCTTTTTGTCGTGATGCGGCACTTGCATACCGACCAGCACGCGACCGTAATCCGCGCCGTGGTTGCGGTAGTGGAACAGACTGATGTTCCAGTTGCTGCTCATGCTGTTCAGGAACAGCATGAGCGCGCCGGGGCGTTCGGGGAATTCGAAGCGGAACAATATCTCGTCCCTGGCTTCCGGCGCATGCCCGCCGACCAGATGGCGCAGATGCAGCTTGGCCATTTCGTTGTCGCTCAAGTCCAGCGTGTTGAGTTTGTTGCGCTGCAGTTTGTCCACCAGTTCGCTGGTTTCCATCTGGTTGCGCACCTGGATACCGACGAACACATGCGCCTGCCTGGAATCGGCATAGCGGTAATTGAATTCGGTGATGCTGCGCTTGCCGAGCAGCGAGCAGAATTTTCGGAAGCTGCCCGGCGTCTCGGGTATCGTGACGGCCAATATCGCTTCGCGCCTCTCACCGATCTCGGCGCGCTCCGCAACAAAACGCAAACGGTCGAAATTCATGTTTGCACCGGAGGCGATGGCGACCAGCGTTTCACCTTTCAGATTTTCGCGCGCGGCATACAGCTTGGCTCCGGCGATGGAAAGCGCGCCCGCCGGTTCCAGGATTGAGCGGGTGTCTTCGAACACATCCTTGAGTGCGGCGCAGGCGGTGTCGGTATCCACCAGGATGATTTCGTCGACCAGCTTGCGGCACAGCCGGAAGGTTTCGGTGCCGACCTGCTTGACCGCGACGCCGTCTGCGAACAGCCCGACATGATCGAGGATGACGCGCCGTCTGGTCTTTACCGAACGATACATCGCATCGGAATCCACCGGCTGAACACCGATGATCTTGATCTCCGGGCGCAAATTTTTGACATAGGCCGCCACGCCCGAGATCAGTCCGCCGCCGCCGATCGGAACAAAGATCGCGTGGATAGCCTGGGTATGCTGGCGCAGGATTTCCATCGCGATGGTGCCCTGCCCGGCGATCACGTCCGGGTCGTCATAGGGGTGCACGAAGGTCATCTTGCTTTGTTGTTCCAGTTCCAGCGCATGCTGGTAAGCATCGGAATACGAATCGCCGTGCAACACCACTTTCGCGCCACGGCTGGCAATCGCCTGAATCTTGATTTGCGGCGTCGTGGTCGGCACCACGATGACCGCATTGCAGCCGAGCTTCTGCGCGCTGAGCGCCACGCCCTGCGCGTGATTCCCCGCCGAAGCGGTAATCACACCGCGCTTGAGTTGCTCCTGCGTGAGTTGCGCCATCTTGTTGTACGCTCCGCGCAGCTTGAAGGAGAATACCGGCTGCATATCCTCGCGTTTCAGCAAGACGGTATTGCCGATGCGCGCGGACAGATTGGGTGCCACCTCAAGCGGCGTCTCAACCGCAACGTCATAAACCTTTGCGTTAAGGATGCGTTTCAAATATCCATTCATGATTTGGCTTTGCTGTAAATTAGCTGCGAAGATTAGCATAAAAACACCGCGAAGCCCTTGCGACACAAGCGAAAATCGGTTCAAATGCCGCGCATGGAAGATATCAATCAGCATGGCATCGTCATTCAGACACAGGTGAATTACCTGCCGGATCAATCCGATGAAACGGGAAACCGTTTCGTGTTTTCATACACCATCACCATTACCAACCTCGGCCATGCTTCAGCAAAACTGATCAGCCGCCACTGGATCATCACCGACGCCAACAACCATGTTCAGGAAGTTCGCGGACAGGGCGTGGTAGGCGAGCAGCCCTTGCTTAAGCCAAGCCAGAGTTTCGAATACACCAGTGGCACCGTGCTGACCACTCAGGTGGGAACGATGCGCGGCAGCTATCAGATGCAGACCGACGATGGCACGCAGTTCGAAGTCGAGATTCCGCAATTCGTTTTGAGCGTTCCGCGTGTCCTGCATTAGTTCAATTTTCTGCACGCGGCCTAATGCCGTGCTGTTGCTGCTGATATTTCTTGCCGCCTGCACTACCGCCAAGCCGCCCACCTTGCCGCCCCCCGTTCAGCCTTACCAGCCGTTTGCGGTAAGCAAGTGGGAGATGCTGCCGGACTGGCAAACGGTTAATCTGCAACCCGCATGGGCCGCCTTCTGGCAAAGCTGTACTGCACTGAAGAACAAGCCGGGCTGGCAAAGCGTATGCACCCAAGCCGACCAGATGACGCAACCGGACAACACTGCCCTGCATGCATTTTTTGAAGAGGATTTTACGCCCTACCAGGTGTACAACCCGGATGGTTCCACAGAGGGGTTGATCACCGGCTACTATGAACCAAAACTGTATGGCAGCCGGGTCAAAACCGCACGTTTCCGTTATCCGTTGTACGGTGTGCCGGATGATTTACTGACCATCGATCTGGGTGATGCGTACCCGCAATTGAAGGACTTGCGCCTGCGCGGGCGCCTGCAGGGCAACCGCGTCGTGCCCTATTACAACCGCAGCCAGATCGACAGCGGCAAGGCTCCGTTGCACGGGCACGAGCTATTCTGGGTGGACAACGCGGTCGATCTGTTCTTCCTGCAGATACAGGGTTCGGGCCGTATCGAATTGCCTGACGGCAGCATCGTGAAAGTCGGCTATGCCGATCAGAACGGCTATCCCTACACCTCCATCGGCAAGAAACTGGTCGAAATGGGCGGAATCAAACTCGAAGATGCTTCCATGCAGGGCATCAAGGATTGGGCGGAACAGCACCCCGACCAGCTGGACAGCCTGCTTGAACAGAATTCCAGCTACGTGTTCTTTCGCGTATTGCCCAATGACCTGCCAGCCCCGCTCGGCGCTTTGGGTGTGCCGCTGACCGACCAGTACAGCCTCGCTGTGGATCCGCACACCATCCCGCTGGGCGCGCCGGTGTTTATTTCCACCACTTACCCGAATACCACCCAACCGCTGAATCGCCTGATGCTGGCTCAGGATACCGGCGGGGCGATCAAGGGCGCGGTGCGCGGCGATTTTTTCTGGGGTTTTGGCGACCAGGCTGGCGCACAGGCGGGACGCATGAAGCAGGCCGGTCAGATGTGGGTGCTGTTTCCCAAGGGGGCGGAACCGCCGCTCAGCCCCTAGAATCCACTTTTCCACGGCAAACCTGCCCAACTTTACAGCCCTGTGCGTGACTCCGCTTATCGAGGAAGCATTGAACAAATGTAACAGACACCCTCCACCCGGCCGAGACGTTCAATTCCCCTAAAGCCAACCGCTCAGGAGGTTTTCATTGGGATTCCCTGAATATTCCCGGCAAACGAATGAATGTAATCTGATCAATATACGGCCGGCGGCCGGCCTGATTTTTATCTATTGCCACAGCGCTCTGCTGCAGACACACGACTAACCCGCTGACCGCCAACTATATAACTGTTTGATATTTTTTGGCATTTATCCATTTTAATACTACGGTTATTTAACCACTTGACGATTGTGGCTATTTAACCTAAATTCTCCCACGACAGCCATGTTACGTATCCATCTCTGGTCGAGCGTATTTTTGGCTGCCCTTAAATAACAAGAGAGGTGTTTCTGTGCGTTTCATCAAGCATTTTCCTTTTATTTTTGTCGTTTTGATGTTGACAGTAGTCAGTTTCATCGTTTTATTTGCCGGAAAAACCAATCAGTTGGTAAGTTGAAAATTCTGGCAGTTTTGAAACTGAATCATGTTGTTTGGTATGAACCCTGATCGTTGGGATAACGATTTTTTCCTCCGAGGAGAATAACAATGAGCAATGACATTTCAGATAACAGGTCCGATGACGTAAAGGGCGCGATGCTGGTGATTACCGTGGCTATTATTGCGGCTATGCCATTAGTTATTGGCTTGTGGGCCGCTTATACGGGTGGAGGTTTATAAATAAAAATAGGTTTTCAAAATCCAGAATAATTTAAGCCGGCGATAAGCCGGCTTTTTTAATCGGTGAAAGGTGCAACAAGCGATTCAGAAATTTTAATTTCCCAAGGAAAACTTCATCTGTGCTTAGCGCCAAAGTGCCGGCATTATGCTGTTATTCTGAATGGCTGTTCCTGACAATAGTGGCAAGCATGTTGCGATATTTTCGCCCTGCAAACCGGGCGGGTACATACCCGAACAACCCTGAATTTCTACCTCGCTTTGCCGAACGGATATACCGGTTATGCGGCATCGGTTGGACCAGCTTTTGCCCGGACACTTGCGTTCGTCTGTCCAAAAAGGATCTTCTTGCTTTCATCGGTCATTGCGGGTTGCTTGGAATACGGCTGTGCTTTTGCATATGCGCTGATCGTGGCTGGTCGCTTGCCGATTGCCTCGAACCATCGTTTAACGTTTGGAAAGTCGTCAAGATTCTGCTGCTGAATCTTCCAGGATACGATCCATGGATAGGACGCAATATCCGCAATCGTGTAAGCGTCGCCCGATATAAATTCCCGTCCAGCAAGCCTGCGATCGAGTACGCCATACAAGCGGTTGGTCTCGTTCACATAACGGTCGATCGCGTAGGGAATCTTCACGGGAGCATAGCCGGAGAAGTGATGATTCTGTCCGGCCATCGGACCGAGGCCGCCAACCTGCCAACACAGCCATTCCAGTACGGTGTTGCGGCCTCGCAGATCGCCGGGCAAAAGCTTCCCGGTTTTCTCGGCCAGATAGACAAGAATTGCACCCGACTCGAATACCGACAGGATATCGCCACCATCCGATGGGGTGTGATCGACAATAGCGGGCATTTTGTTGTTGGGGCTGATCTTGAGAAATTCGGGCCTGAACTGATCACCTGCGCCGATGTTAACCGGAATGATCCGGTATTCGAGCCCGGACTCTTCCAGAAACATGGTAATTTTGTGGCCGTTAGGCGTGGGCCAATAGTAAAGATCGATCATCGCTGCTCCTTAATTGTTTAACTGTCCGTAAAGTCCCCCAACAATCCTGCCATTGCGTTCCACCTTTGCAAAAACCGGCTTTAAGACAAACCGCTATCCGGTGATATGGACCCGGTCACGGCCGTTGTGCTTGGCGGCAAGCAATTCCTGGCTAGCCAGCTGGATGAGCATATCTTCGGTAGTATTCCGGTTCGGCACACGGTAAACGCCGCCGATACTGATCGTGACCACGCCATGCGGTGAGTCGCCGTGCGGAATATTCAGCGCGCGCACGCGTTCGCACATTCTCTGAGCATACAGGCGCAAGGCGTCTATACCGGGGAAAAATGACACCACTGAAAATTCCTCACTGCCATAACGCGCAACGCAATCCGACGCGCGGATGAACGATTTTGCAATGCAGCTTGCCACCATGTGCAAACATTCATTTCCCGCCGACTCCCCGTATCGTTCGTTGAACAGTTTGAAATGATCAAGTTCGATCATCAGCACCGATATCCCGCTGCGGATATGCTGTGAAACATTCAGCAGGTCGGAAAATCGCTGGTCAAACTGGTCGCGGTCGCCGATGCCGACCAACGTATCTTTGGAAGCGGGAGTTTCTCCCAGGCTTTCTGCCCGTTCCCTGCCTGTCAAATCCCTCAGGATACCGATGAATTGGGTCGGCATGCCTTGCGCATTTCGCAACGGGACCATGCTGAATTCGCCGCGGAACATTGATCCATCCTTGCGGTAATTGCGTAACGTGACAATGCAACTCTCGCCTTTGGCGATAGCGGAGATCGTTACGGCTATTTCCGGCTGCTTGGTATCCGTTCCATGCAAGAGGCGATAATTCTTCCCGGTGAGCTCACCGCAGCTATAGCCGGTCAATCTTGCAAAACTTTCGTTAACATAACGAATCGGAAAATCGGGGTGTAGCGCATCGACAATAATGACTCCCTCGCGCGCTCCTCCCAGCGACTTGACCAGCAAGTTTTGATTTGTTTCTGTGCCGGGACTCATGACATGTCTTGCTTGACCTTGGGTGCGTTCAGGTTCTTTTCCAGTTCCTGTACCGGCAAAAATCCCGGTGCCTGTATGCCGTTACCAAAAATCAGGTTCGGCGTGCCATTGACATGGAGTTTCTGGCCCAGCGCCATGACTTTATCGGTCTGGGTGTTGCAAACGGCCTTTGCCGGGCTGATTTCCTTCAGCATCCAGTCGTTCCAGGCCTTGACCGGATCCTTGGAACACAGCACATTGCGCACGATTTCAGGGGAACCCGGAAAGATCGGGTACAAGAACAGATACAGCGTTACATTGCTTACTCCGGTCAATTCCTTATCCAGTCGTTTGCAATACGGGCAATTCGGATCCGTGAAAATGGCCAGCTTGCGCTTGCCGTTACCCTTTACTTCCTTGATTGCAAGATCAAGCGGCAACTTGTCGAAATCGATCGCAAATAACACCTGGCGCCGCTCCTCGCTCAGATCGCGGCGGGTTTTTGCGTCAATCACGTTGCCATCGAAAATATATTTTCCCTGCTCGTCGGTATATAAAAGCTGGTCGCCGATGACAACTTCATACAGTCCCGCATAGGGTGTCTTGACGATGTGTTCGATACTGCCTACGCCGGGAAATTTGCTTTGCAGCGACTGGCGAATCTCGTTTACCCCCGCGTGTGCGGTGGATGCAAAGATAAACAGCAGCGAAACGATCCACTTCGACATGCGCGGTACAAAATGATTATTCATCGGGTATTCTCTTTTATAGTGACAGGGGTAGTTTAATTCAAGGCGTGTTGCATCAGCATTTTTTTCAGCGGGGCGATCCGGTTGACGGAATTCAACCCGAAATTGCGCACGGATCGCAACAGCGGAATATCATTATTGAACAAGTGCTTCAAACCGTATGTCGCGGCCTGCATGGTGTAGATGTCTTCCTTGCGTTTTCGAGCGTAGCGGCGCAGCAATTGTGCATCGCCACAGTCGTTTTGCGCGCCGCGTTCCAGAAGTATCCGTGCCAGTTGGCGCGCATCGCGAAAGCCGGTATTCACTCCCTGTCCGGCCAGCGGGTGCATATTGTGCGCGGCATCGCCGATCAATGCCACGCGCGGCGCACTGATGTGCGGCAATACCAGCATACGCAGGGGAAATGCGGCCGGCGGTGAAACGAGCTTCAGCTCGCCCAGCGTGTGCCACGATGCGGCAGCAACTTCCGCGCATAGTTCGTCTTGCGGCATGGCAAGCAGGCACGCCGATTGTTCCGGATTGACCGACCACACCATGGAAACCCGATTACCGGGCAGCGGCAGCAAGGCAAGGATCCCGTCCGGCTGAAACCATTGATACGCGATACCGCGATGGGGTAATTCACAGGAAAAGTTTGCCACCACCCCGTGTTGCCGGTAATCCAGAGGCGCCGCGCTGATACCCGCCTGTTTGCGCACCCAGGAGTCCCGTCCGTCGGCGCCGACAACGAGCTTTGCATCCAGGATACGGCCGTCTTCCAGTGTGATTGTGGCGGCATCAGCGCCCAACTTGAGCGCGGCACAACGCGCCGGGTGTAGCAGGGTCAGGTTCTCCTGTTGGGCGGCCACCTGCCACAACGCGTTATGCAGGACACGGTTTTCCAGTATGCAGGCCAGTTCCGCCACGCCCATTTGATAGGCGCTGAATTCCAGTTCCGCGCCTGCATCGCCAAACACCCGCATCGCTTCGACCGATGCAATGCGTCCGGCATCCAGCAATGGCCAGGCGCCCGATTGTTCGAGAAAGCTGCGGCTGCCCGGGCTGATTGCATAAATCCGGCTATCCCAGTCCCCGGCACCAGTCGGCGGTTCAGCCCGCATGAGCAAGGGCTGACTTTCAACAATCGCAAGCGAAAGTCCGCTGTATTTGAGAGCGGCGGCCAGACTGGCGCCAACCAATCCCCCGCCTATGATCACGACATCGAATTTCATGTACAGAATAATAGCATGGTAGCCGCCCGGACACGGTGTTGCGCAGCATCCGGTGCACCCGCAAGGAGTACGCCGGTGGGTGCCCCGCTGCCATGCAGCGACCCTTCCGCTGCGGGAAGTGCGGCGGCGGTTGCTCCCGCGCCAAAGTGTTGCACACCACCGTGTCGCAACCGCCAAGTTTCATTTATAATCCCACCCCCTCGCAATAATTCGCTTTTAATAAATCAGAATGCGCATCGGTCCTTACCAACTGGCAAACAACCTCATCGTCGCGCCGATGGCGGGGGTGACCGATCGCCCTTTCCGCATGTTGTGCAAGCGCCTGGGTGCGGGCATGGCGGTAAGCGAGATGGTGTCTTCAAATTCGCTGCTGTACGGATCGGAAAAGACCAAACGGCGCGCCAACCATGAAGGCGAGGTCGACCCGATTTCGGTTCAGATCGTCGGCGGCGATCCTGAAATGCTCGCCCAGGCCGCGCAATACAATGTGGACAACGGCGCGCAGATCATCGACATCAACATGGGCTGTCCGGCCAAGAAGATCTGCAACGTGATGGCCGGATCCGCGCTGCTGCAGGATGAACCGCTGGTGGCCCGGCTGCTGGAAGCCGTGGTCGGCGCAGTCAAGGTGCCGGTCACGCTGAAGATACGCACCGGCTGGGACAAGCAGAATCGCAACGCCATCCGCATCGCCAAAATTGCAGAATCCAGCGGCATCCAGGCGCTGGCCATCCATGGGCGCACCCGCGCCTGTGCCTACACCGGCGATGCCGAATACGACACCATCGCCGCAGTCAAGGCCAGCGTTGGCATACCAATCATCGCCAACGGCGACATTACCTCACCGGAAAAAGTCAAATACGTGCTGGAACAAACCGGCGCGGATGCGGTGATGATAGGCCGCGCGGCACAGGGCCGCCCGTGGATATTCCGCGAGATCGAACACTTTCTCAACACCGGTTTGCATCTGCCGGCGCCGCAAGTCGGCGAGATCCATCGCGTGTTGCGCGATCATGTGCATGAGCTGTATCTCTTCTATGGCGAGCACACCGGTTTACGCGTGGCTCGCAAACATATCTCCTGGTATACCAAGGGGCTGGCCGGATCGGCGCATTTCCGGCACCGTATGAATCAACTGGAGGATCCGGCGGCGCAATTGGCGGCCGTGGATGAATTTTTTGCGGAACAATCGCAACGTGGAACACAGTTGCAATACCTGGAGGAACTTGCGGCATGACTGATTGTGTAGTGAACGAAAACGACATGGCGCGCCACGTGCGCAAGTCACTCAAGGAATATTTCAAGGATCTCGACGGCGAAGCCCCCTGCTGCGGCATGTACGACATGGTGATCTACTGTGTCGAAAAGCCGCTGCTTGAAATGGTACTGGAACATGTCGGCGGCAACCAGACGCGCGCGGCGGAAATGCTCGGTATCAACCGCAACACCCTGCGCAAGAAAATGCAACTACACGGTATCGACTGACGGCTCTGTCCACTGTACCGGCGCCGGAACAAAATGTTTCGTGTGCACCAACCTGATTTATATTTCACTGGAAACAACATGGCATCGATCAAGCAAGCACTCATCAGCGTGTCGGACAAGTCCGGCGTTCTCGAATTCGCCCTGGGGCTGAACCGGCTCGGCGTAAAAATCCTGTCCACCGGCGGTACCGCAAAGCTGCTCGCCGACAACGGCATCCCGGTCACCGAGGTGGCGGATTACACCGGCTTTCCCGAGATGCTGGACGGGCGGGTAAAAACGCTGCAGCCCAAAGTCCATGCCGGCATCCTGGCGCGGCGCGACCTGCCGGAACATGTCGCCACACTGAAGAAACACGACATCCCGACCATCGATCTGGTGGTGGTAAACCTGTACCCGTTTTCCGCAACGATCGCCAAACCGGATTGCACGCTGGAAGACGCCATCGAGAACATCGACATCGGCGGACCGACCATGGTGCGCGCGGCGGCGAAGAATCACGGCCACGTCGCCATCGTCACCGACCCTGCCGATTATGCGGATGTGCTGGCCGAGATGCAGACCAACAACAGTTCCGTAAGCGATGTGACCCGTTTCGACCTGGCGAAGAAGGCCTTCTCGCACACCGCCGCTTACGATTCCGCGATCAGCAACTACCTCACCGCGATCAATGCGGACGGCACGAAGAGCGCGTTCCCCGCACAGATCAATTTCAACTTTGCCAAGGTTCAGGAAATGCGCTACGGCGAGAACCCGCACCAGCACGCCGCGTTCTACCGCGATCTCATTCCGGTACCGGGCGGCATCGCCGACTACACCCAGCTGCAGGGCAAGGAACTGTCCTACAACAACATCGGCGATGCCGATGCGGCATGGGAACTGGTCAAGACATTCGACCAGCCGGCCTGCGTGATCGTCAAGCATGCCAACCCGTGCGGCGTGGCGATTGCCGACACACCGTTGAATGCCTACAAACTGGCCTACGCGACCGACCCCACCTCGGCGTTCGGCGGCATCATCGCGTTCAACCGCGAACTGGATGCCGACAGTGCCGCGCAGATCACCGCCAACCAGTTCGTCGAACTGATTATCGCGCCTTCCGCAAGCGATGCGGCGCTCAAGGTCACCGCGGCAAAGCAGAACGTGCGGGTGCTCTCGGTGCCGCTGTCCAACGCGCACAACCAATTCGACTTCAAGCGCGTCAACGGCGGACTGCTGGTGCAATCGCCGGACACGCTGAACGTGCAGCCGGCGCAACTCAAGGTGGTCAGCAGGACGCAGCCGACCAGCGAACAACTGCGGGACCTGCTGTTCGCGTGGCGCGTGGCCAAGTACGTCAAATCGAACGCGATCGTGTTCTGCAAGAACGGCCAGACGCTGGGCGTCGGTGCGGGACAGATGAGCCGCGTCGACAGCACGCGCATCGCCAGTATCAAGGCGCAGAACGCCGGGCTGAGCCTGGCGGGTTCGGTGGTGTCATCCGATGCCTTCTTCCCGTTCCGCGACGGCATCGATGTGCTGGCGGCGGCGGGCGCGAAAGCCGTGATCCAGCCCGGCGGCTCGATGCGCGACGATGAAGTGATCGCCGCGTCGGACGAACATGGGATTGCGATGGTGTTCACCGGCTTCCGCCATTTCCGCCATTAAGCCTGCTGCGCTTGGCATAACTGCGTTGCTCAAGGGCTCAGAATGCTCATTTACCATCCCGTAAACTCCGCTTCCTCGCCCTTTCGCGCCTTGTTCTGCCTGCGCTCGCGACGGCTTAATCGCACTTCGTTGATAGAAAGGTTTATGAATTAATGAAAATTCTGGTGATAGGAAGCGGCGGCCGCGAACACGCGATGGCCTGGCGCCTGGCACAGGGCGCCAAGGTTCAGAAGGTCTATGTCGCGCCGGGCAATGCGGGCACTGCAATGGAAGAAGGCGTGGCGAATATCGCCATCACCGCCATCCCGGAATTGATCGCATTCGCGCAGCGCGAGGACATCCACATGACTTTGGTCGGCCCGGAAACACCGCTGGCAGAAGGTATCGTGGATGCATTTCGCGCCGTCGGGCTGAAGATTTTCGGTCCTACCAAGGCAGCAGCACAGCTCGAATCCTCCAAGGATTTCGCCAAAGCATTCATGATGCGGCATAACATTCCAACTGCTGCTTATCAGACATTTACTGATGTCGATGAGGCGTTTGCTTATGTCGAAAAGCACCACAAGAATGGTCACATCGTGGTCAAGGCAGATGGGCTTGCAGCCGGGAAAGGCGTGGTGGTGGCAGAATCTCAACTGGAAGCCAAATCTGCAATCAAGATGATGCTGGCGGACAATGAATTTGGCGATGCCGGCGCGCGCGTGGTGGTCGAGGAATTCCTCAGCGGCGAAGAGGCCAGCTTCATCGTGATGGTGGACGGCAAGAACATATTGCCGATGGCGACCAGCCAGGATCACAAACGCCTGCTGGATGGCGACCATGGCCCCAACACCGGCGGCATGGGCGCCTATTCGCCCGCACCGGTCGTCACGCCCGAGCTGCATGCGCGCGTGATACGCGAGGTGATCCAGCCTGTCGTCAGCGGCATGGCAAAGGAAGGGATCATCTTCACCGGCTTTCTGTATGCCGGGCTGATGATCTCAACTGACAGCGGCATCAAGGTGCTGGAATTCAACTGCCGTATGGGCGACCCGGAAACCCAGCCCATCATGCTGCGCCTGAAAAGTGATTTCTCCGACATCGTCGAACATGCGATCAACGGCACGCTAAACCAGGTGGAAGTGGAATGGGACAGGCGCACCGCGCTCGGCGTGGTGATGGCCGCGGCCAATTACCCCGACACCCCGCGCAAGGGCGATGTGATCACCGGCCTGCCCAAAAAACTTGAAGACGCACATGTGTTCCATGCCGGAACCGCGATGCAGGATGGAAAAGTGGTCACCAGCGGCGGGCGGGTGCTGTGCGTCACCGCCCTGGGTACGATGGTCAAGGCGGCGCAGAAACGCGCCTATGAAATCGCCGACGGCATTCGCTTCGACGGTTGCCAGATGCGCCGCGATATCGGGTATCGCGCCATTGCCGGCAGGAAATAATTGTTCAGGAAAAGCGCAACGTTTCGCCGCATCGCCGCACACCTCAAACGCGGCGGCCTGATCGCCTATCCCACCGAATCCTGCTACGGTCTGGGCTGCGACCCGGACAACCGCAGCGCGGTACAGCGGCTGCTCAGGCTCAAGCAGCGCCCGCAGCACAAGGGACTGATCCTGATCGCAGCTGACTATCGCCAGGTTGCGCGCTATCTGCATCCGCTCACACCGGCTGAACAGCAGAAGCTCAAAATCGCCGGTGCGCAGGCCGTCACCTACCTGATGCCGGCCCTGCCTTCCGCGCCGCGCTGGCTGCGCGGCAGCCATGACACACTGGCGATACGGTTGACCGCGCACAAACAGGCCGCGCAACTCTGCCGCGGCGTGGGCTGCGCACTAGTGTCGACCAGCGCGAACCGCAGCGGACAGCGCCCCGCAAAAACCGGTGCGCAGTGCCGCCGCCTGTTCGGAAACAAGGTGTGGGTGTTACCCGGCCGTGCCGGCAAAAACAGGAAACCTTCGACCATCGCGATGTGGGCTGATGGTAAAATCATCCGCAGCTAATCAATCAACACCGGGAAAAACATGAGTGGTTTCAATTCCGCAGCGGTCAGGGAATATCTGATCGAGCTGCAAGAACTGATCGTCGACCGCATGGAGCAGGTCGACGGCAAAAAATTCCTGCGCGACAGTTGGGACCGGCCTGAAGGCGGCGGCGGAAAAAGCTGCATACTCGAGGAAGGCAACGTGCTGGAGCGCGGCGGCGTGGCATTTTCACATGTCAAAGGCGAAAAGATGCCGCCATCCGCAACCGCGCACCGTCCCGAGCTGGCAGGCCGCCGCTGGGAGGCGATGGGCGTGTCGCTGGTGTTTCACCCGCGCAACCCCTATGCACCGACGGTGCACATGAACGTGCGCATGTTCGTCGCGATGAAGGACGGGGCCGAGCCGGTGTTCTGGTTCGGCGGCGGCATGGACCTGACCCCGTATTACGGTTTCGCGGAAGATGCGCTGCATTTCCACCAGGCCTGCAGGAACTCGCTCGCGCCGTTCGGTGCGGAACTGCATCCCAGATACAAGAAATGGTGCGACGAGTATTTCTTCATCAAGCATCGCAACGAGCCGCGCGGCGTCGGCGGGATCTTTTTCGACGACCTGAGCGCGCCGGATTTCGACACCGCATTCGCGATCCAGCAAAGCGTGGGCGACCACTTCCTGTCCGCCTACGTGCCTGTGCTGCAACGCCGCATGAACACCCCTTACACCGAACGCGAGCGGGATTTCCAGCTGTACCGCCGCGGCCGCTATGTCGAGTTCAACCTGGTGATCGATCGCGGCACCATCTTCGGGCTGCAGTCCAACGGGCGCACCGAATCCATCCTGCTGTCGATGCCGCCGCTGGTGAAATGGCGCTATGACTGGCATCCGGAAAAAGGCACGCCCGAGGCGGAACTCTACGAAAAATTCCTGGTTCCAAAAGACTGGGTCTGATTCGCCATCCCGACCCGTTCGAATTTTGTGCAGATCAACCGAATCAATCAGAGGCCATCATGCAGTCAAAAGACCATTGGGAAAAAGTCTACACCAGCAGGGCAACCGATGCGGTGAGCTGGTTCCAGCCGCATGCCGACACTTCCGTCGGCCTGATCAAGGCCACCGGCGCTGCGCTTGACGCCTCCATCATCGACGTGGGCGGTGGTGCATCGACGCTGGTCGATGACCTTTTGGAGCTGGGCTATACCAATCTGACCGTGCTGGACCTGTCCGCGGCGGCGCTCGCTGCGGCGCGCCAGCGCCTGGGCAGCAAGGCATCCGGCGTGCGCTGGATCGAAGCGGATATCACCCGGGCTAACCTCCCCGCCGGCGAATTCGATATCTGGCATGATCGTGCCGTGTTCCATTTCCTGACTTCGCCGCAAGAGCGCGCCGCCTACGTGCAAGCCGTGTTTCGTGCCGTCAAGCCCGGCGGCCACGTCATCGTCGCAACCTTCGCCGAGGACGGCCCGAACCAGTGCAGCGGTTTGCCGGTCATGCGCTATCGCCCCGATGAACTGCACGCCGAATTCGGCCAAGCATTCGAGCTGCTGAAACACGAGAAGGAAGCGCATCACACCCCGTCCGGCACGGTGCAGCAGTTTGTTTACTGCTATTGCCGCATGGTCAATTCCTGAGTTTGTACCAACGCAGCGGTAGTCTGTAACCGCGCGGCATTCATAGCGGTCAGGCGGTTACGCTGCTGTGCGCTCCCCTGCTGTTCGTGGCGCATGATCGCATGATCTCGCGCCGGCTGGATCGCACCGGCACCCCCGACTATGACGTGATAGTCGAACCCGGCAGCCCGGTCATCATCGCCGGGTTTGGCCGGGTCGGGCAAATCGTCTCGCGCGTATTGAGGATGTGCGGGATACCGTTTACTGCAATCGAAGTGAACTGCCAACAGGTGGATTTTGTGCGCCGCTTCGGCAGCAAAATTTATTTCGGGGATGCTACCCGGCTGGCCGCGGAACAATTGAAGTCGTTGTTCCAAGCCGACACGGTCACCTGCTGCTGCAAGGTTCCGGAACAGCCGTCACCGCGCACAAATGACAAACCCTTAGCGCTCGAAATCCCGATATTTAGTGTTCCCGCGGCGCGGACAAACTTTGCGTTGTGCTATGCTTTGCGGGTATGGTTTATCATGGTTTTCAATGAGGTTCTTACTTTACTTTCTGTTGCTGGTTACCCCACCCGCACTGGCGGACCAGGCTGCGAGTGATGCAAATTTTCTTGCCGCTCACGATGCCTATCTCGCCGGCGATACGGTAAAACTCGGAAGCTATGCACTGCGATTACAAAAGTCGCCGCTGGAGGTGTACGTCCGTTATTACCAACTGAGCCTTGCGCTGAAGAATATCGGCCAGAATCCTGTCTCGAAACCGCTCGACAATGAGGTCAAGCGTTTTCTGTCACGACCGGAAGATACACCGGTGATCGACCTGTTGCGCGGCGAATGGCTCAAGGTGCTTGGCAGAGATCAGCAATGGGATGAATTTGATGCCGAATATCCGCGCCTGCGCAACGGGGATAGCGAACTGGCTTGCTATGCGCTGCAATCGCGCCGGCGCAACCAGGACACCGACGCGCTACACCAGGCGCGAAAATTATGGTTCACCGGCAAGGAGCTGCCGGACAGCTGCAAAACGCTGTTCGATGCGGCACTGTCTGCCGGCATCATCAGCAAACAGGATATCGGCCGGCGCTTGCGCCTCGCGCTGGAGGCGAACAACGTGTCTTTTGCCATCCAGCTGTCCGCGCTACTCGATGACCAGTACGCGGGTTTGCCTGCCATGCTGAGAAGTGCTGCCGCGGACCCGGATCACTATCTGAGGAATATTTCCTCGGGCAATGCCCGTGCAACGAACACCCCGGGTATGCCGACCGGGCAAACACCTACCACCACACTGATCAAATCACCCACTTTGAGCCTCACAGCGGCATCCCCCGTTGTTCCCCTTCCCCCAGCCGCGGCCATTGCGTCTGCGGGAAAGTTTGATTGGCGGAGTTTTTGGTCCCGGCTTGGTCTCGGCATCGCCGACGAACCCTCATCGACTGCGGCAAGTAACGGTTTGCCAGGGTCCGCTGGCGCACAGTGCGACGGTCCATGTGCAGATATCTATGACGACGACACCGTTCCACCCATGGGATGGAATGCCGGACTGGCCAGCAAGGGACAGCGTGTTGCCGCGATGTTTGCGCTGGAACGCCTGGCCAAGCAATCTACCGATCTGGCCGCCGCGTACTGGGCGAAGATTGCCGGGTATTTTCCGGTATCGGAGCAGCATTATTGCTATGGCCGACTGGCTTACCAGGCGGCGCGTAATCTGGATGGGCGCGCGCTGCAATGGTTCAGGGACGCGTCGGATTCGCCGCTCAACGAACAGCAATCCGCATGGCGGGTGCGCGCTGCATTGCGCGCACTGGATTGGCCGGAGGTGTTGGCAAGCGTGAATGCGATGAACGCACAACAACAGCAGGAACCCGCCTGGCTATACTGGAAAGCCCGCGCGCTCGAGGCGCTGGGCAAAACAACCGAAGCCAGGGAAATCTTTGCGCCATTGAGCGGCCAATACAGCTTTTACGGTCAACTTGCCGGCGACGAACTGACCGGCACCGCAGTGATAAGCCAGGCCCCGCCAACCTACAAGCCGGACAGCCAGGCCATTGCCGCGGTATCTGCAATGCCGGGCGTGCAGCGCACGCTGGCCCTGTACCGTATCGGCATGCGCAGTGACGCGCTGGAGGAATGGCGCTTGCTGGTGAGCAAACTGAATGACCGGCAACTGCTCACCGCGGCAGAGATCGCGCTGCAGAACAAGATGTACGACCGTGCGATCGGCGCGGCGGACAAGACCGTCTCTGAACACGATTTCAGCATGCGCTACCTTGCGCCGTATCGGGGTGACCTGGAGGTGCATCTACGCAAGCAAGGTCTTGATGAGGCATGGGTATATGGATTGATGCGCCAGGAAAGCCGCTTTGCCACCAGCGCAAAATCGGATTCGGGGGCAGCGGGCCTGATGCAGATCATGCCCAGCACGGCGCGCTGGGTCGCAGGAAAACTCGGGTTGAAGCGCTATCGCAAGTCACTGATCCACCAGCTCGACACCAATCTGCGCATCGGCACCTATTACATGAAATCGGTGCTATCCCGCTCTGAAAACAATCCGGTGCTGGCTTCGGCGGCATACAATGCCGGACCGTTCAGGGCACTGCAGTGGCGCGGGGACAAACCGCTCGAAGGCGCGATTTATGCCGAAACGATCCCTTATGGGGAGACCCGCGACTATGTGGAGAAGGTGATGAGCAATACCGTCTATTACGCCAGGCAATTCGGCGACCCGCCGCGCTCGCTCAAGCAGCGCCTGGGCATCGTTCCGGCCAAGTCTGCGGATAACCAGCCGGCGAACCCAAATGAAAAGTGATGCAAAAACCTATTGCGTGGGCGGCGCGGTGCGCGACCAGTTGCTCGGGCTGGCTGTCCAGGATCATGATTGGGTGGTGGTGGGCAGCACACCGGAAGAAATGGTGGCGCAGGGTTTCCGGCCGGTCGGCAAGGACTTCCCGGTTTTTCTGCACCCGAAGACGCATGAGGAGTATGCACTGGCGCGCACCGAGCGCAAGACCGCGCGCGGTTATCAGGGCTTTGCCGTGTATGCGGCACCGGATGTCACGCTGGAGCAGGATCTGCTGCGCCGCGATTTCACCATCAACGCGATCGCCCAGGATGCTGACGGCAAGCTGATCGATCCGCATAACGGCATCGCCGACCTGCGCGCGGGCATACTGCGCCATGTCAGCACAGCCTTCGCCGAGGACCCGGTGCGTATCCTGCGCGCGGCGCGCTTTGCGGCACGTTTCGGATTTTCCATCGCCCCGGATACCCTGACGCTGATGCGCGATATGGTGAACAACGGCGAAGTGGATGCGCTGGTGGCGGAACGGGTCTGGCAGGAACTGTCGCGCGGCCTGATGGAGAAAACGCCGTCGCGCTTTTTCGAGACGCTGCGCAGTTGCGGCGCGCTGGCCAGGATCATCCCCGAGGTCGACGCGCTGTTCGGCGTGCCCCAGCCGGAAAAACATCATCCCGAGATCGATTGCGGCATACACACCATGCTGGTGGTGGACGATGCGGCACGCCACGGCTACCCGCTGGAAACGCGGTACGCCGCGCTGACCCACGATCT
>DATKVR010000045.1:0-14603 GCA_035529955.1 Gallionella sp. | reverse complement strand
ATCATCGCAACCCTGCCGGAACGCGACCGCCTGACGCCGATACTGGATGCCATCGCCGCGCTGCCGGGTAACTTCGGCACGCTGTGGCTGGAAGTGCCGGATACCAACGAGGGCAAATTGCTCACCACCTTTACGCGCCGGTTTCAGCCATTGCTGGAGAATGCGTTGCGCGAACAGGGGCGCTTGCTGGACGATCTCCGTGCGACCCGTTTGCATCTCTTCTTTCCCGACAAGTCTTCCGTGATGATCGGCAGCAGCGATCCGCACAACAGTTCAGATGCGATCATGGGCATAGCCCGCCAATCCATGCCCGCCGAGGCGCCGAGCCGTTCCGCGATGAAACTGGCCGAGGCGATCGAAGTATTCATGGACAAGAGCGAGCAGACGCGACTGTTGCGCCAGGGCATGCAGGCGGTGGACCTGGGCGCGGCGCCCGGCGGCTGGACCTGGCAACTGGTCAAGCGCGGCATCCGCGTTACCGCGGTGGACAACGGCCCGATGAAGGGCGTGCTGGCGACCCATCCGCTGGTGCAGCATCTCAAGCAGGACGGTTTCAAATACGCGCCGCGCAAGGCAGTCGACTGGCTGGTGTGCGACATGGTGGAAAAACCCTCCAGGGTCGCCACGCTGATCGGCGCGTGGTTCGTCGCGGGCTGGTGCAAACACGCGATTTTCAACTTGAAACTGCCGATGAAACAGCGTGTCGCCGCACTCGACAGCGCATTGGGCGGCATCCGAAAACAACTTGATGAGGAAGGTATCAATTACCGGATGATGGCCAAACAGCTCTATCATGACCGCGATGAAGTGACCGTGTATTTGACCAGGACCAAGGGGTAGGCAACGCCGATATTTGATCGGCAAGTTTTTGCAATATCGGGGAAAATTTGACCGTCAGGCCGGGCCTGCGACCTTTTTATCCTGCTTCTTTTCCGCGCGATCCTGGGCAGGAAAACCCGCGATGTCCAGCAAATATTTTTCACCCAGCAGCTTGCTCTCCTCGTGCAGAAATTCAAGAAAGGTCTGGGCAACCACGGACAGCTGTTTCTCCTTCTGATGGGCCGAATACCAGTGGCGGCGGATCGGAAAACCGTCAACATCCAGTATCGCCAATTCTTCGAAGCGGCTTTCCAGCGCCAGGGTATGCGCCGACAACACGGCAATGCCCAACCCCCCTGCCACTGCCTGCTTGATCGCCTCGTTGCTGCCCAGCTCCATCCTTACTTTGAGCTTCAGCCCCCGTTCATTGAAAAACTGCTCGGTCGCGATACGGGTGCCGGATCCCAGCTCGCGCATCAGGAACGGTTCTTCCTCCAGGCGTTTGGGCGGGATCTTTTTTTTACCGGCCAGGGGATGGTTTCGGGCAGCCAGCACCACCAGCGGATTCTCCAGGAAAGGCTCGAATTCAACATCCATATGCTCAGGCGGCTGGCCGAGCACGTACAGATCATCCATGTTGTCGGCCATGCGCTGCAGCACCCGTTCACGGTTGGTCACCTTGAGCGATACGTCGATGCCCGGATAACGCTGGCAGAACAGCCCAAGCAAGCGCGGAACAAAATATTTGGCGGTGGTAATAACGACCAGGCGCAGCTTGCCCGCCTTTACCCCCTTCATGTCCGACACCAGCATCTCGAACCGGTCCAACCCGTCGAAAATATCACGGCAGACTTTCAGCAGTTCGCGGCCGGTATCGGTCAGGTATATCTTCTTGCCGACCTGCTCAAGCAATGGCTGCCCGACGATGTCGGTCAATTGCTTGAGTTGGATCGATACTGTAGGCTGGGTGGTGAACAATTCTTCGGCCGCGCGGGTAAAGCTGAGATTGCGCGCCACCGCCTCGAATACCTTGAGCTGGCGCAGCGTTGCGTTTTTCATCATGAATTTATGCCCAAATCAATCATTGACCACAGTCTATCGTCAGCATCTAAATTTACAATTATTATTTATGGTTAAATTTAACTATATTGCTCGGACGCTCAACAGAGCCACAGGCCTTTCAAAGTGACAAGGCACATGTTTAACCAGAAAAAAGGAGCTTGCAATGGCTGTCAAATCATATAACGCGGGTGTTAAGGAGTACAGGCAGACTTATTGGGAACCTGAATATAAAGTTCAGGATACCGATATTCTGGCTTGCTTCAAAATCACCCCTCAAGCAGGTGTATCACGTGAAGAAATCGCAGCAGCTGTTGCAGCCGAATCTTCAACCGGTACCTGGACCACAGTTTGGACAGATTTGCTGACTGACCTTGATCACTACAAGGGTCGCGCGTATCGCATAGAAGACGTGCCCGGCGATGATACCTGTTTCTACGCTTTCGTTGCCTATCCAATCGACTTGTTCGAAGAAGGCTCGGTTGTTAACGTGTTCACTTCCTTGGTGGGTAACGTGTTTGGTTTCAAGGCGCTGCGTGCGCTGCGTCTGGAAGACGTGCGTTTCCCTATCGCCTACGTTAAAACCTGCGGTGGCCCGCCACAAGGTATTCAAATGGAACGCGACATTTTCAACAAGTACGGCCGTCCATTGCTGGGTTGCACAATCAAGCCCAAGCTGGGTCTGTCTGCAAAGAACTACGGTCGCGCTGTTTACGAATGTTTGCGCGGTGGCCTGGATCTGACCAAGGACGACGAAAACATCAACAGCCAACCGTTTATGCGCTGGCGTGCACGTTTTGACTTCGTGCAGGAAGCGACACTCAAAGCAGAACGTGAAACGGGCGAGCGCAAAGGCCACTACCTGAACGTAACTGCACCAACACCTGAAGAAATGTACAAGCGTGCTGAATACGCAAAAGAAATCGGCGCGCCTATTATTATGCATGACTACCTGACTGGCGGTTTCTGCGCCAACACAGGTTTGGCTAACTGGTGTCGTGACAACGGCATGCTGTTGCACATCCACCGCGCGATGCACGGTGTTATCGACCGTAACCCTCATCATGGTATTCACTTCCGGGTCTTGGCCAAGGCGCTGCGTCTGTCCGGCGGTGATCACCTGCACTCCGGTACAGTAGTCGGCAAACTTGAAGGTGACCGTGCTCCAACCCTGGGTTTTGTTGACCTGATGCGCGACAGCTTCATCAAGGAAGACCGCGCTCGCGGTATCTTCTTTGACCAGGATTGGGGTTCCATGCCGGGCGTGTTCCCGGTTGCATCCGGTGGTATCCACGTATGGCACATGCCTGCGCTGGTTAACATCTTCGGCGATGATGCCTGCCTGCAGTTTGGTGGCGGCACACTGGGTCACCCATGGGGTAACGCAGCGGGTGCGGCAGCCAACCGCGTTGCACTCGAAGCTTGCGTGGAAGCACGCAACTCAGGCCGTGAACTGGAAAAAGAAGGCAAGGACATTCTGACTAAAGCAGCAGCCAGCAGCCCGGAACTGAAAATCGCGATGGAAACCTGGAAAGAAATCAAGTTTGAATTCGATACAGTGGACAAGCTGGATGTAGCCCACAAGTAAGCTTGGTCCCCCGTTGCAATTGACTTGGGACGCATGTTATGTGCGCCCAGTCTTAATTAAATTTTATTTATAAGGAATATAGTCATGAGTGAAATGCAAGATTACAAATCACGCGTCAGTGATCCGGCCAGCCGTAAATTCGAAACTTTTTCCTATCTGCCACAGATGACCAATGAGCAAATCAGGAAACAAATTGAGTACATCGTTAAAAAAGGCTGGAACCCGGGTCTGGAGCACACCGAGCCAGAACACCTGATGGACAACTACTGGTACATGTGGAAACTGCCCATGTTTGGCGAAACCGATGTTGATGTTGTTATGAAAGAAGCTGAAGCCTGCCGCAAAGCCAATCCTAACAACCACATTCGCCTGCTTGCTTATGACAACTACAAGCAATCACAGGGTACGAACATGGTAATTTTCCGCGGCAAGACTGTTTAAGCGCAAACGGGCATCCGGGTAGAATTGAATCCCCGTTGCCGCAAGGTGGCGGGGATTTTTTACGGAAACTCACAAAAAGGAAACCGATATGAACGATATGATCAAGCAATACAAAATCGAAAAAGAACCTTACTACCGCACGGTTGCCGATGAAGTCGATCTTTATGAGGCAGCTTACTCGGTACGTATGCCGATGATGCTTAAAGGTCCTACCGGTTGCGGGAAAACGCGTTTTGTAGAATATATGGCGTGGAAACTGAAAAGACCACTCATCACGGTTGCCTGTAACGAAGACATGACCGCATCCGATCTGGTGGGACGTTTCCTGCTGGATGCGCAGGGTACGCGCTGGCAGGACGGCCCTTTGGCCATCGCTGCACGCGCAGGTGCCATTTGTTACCTGGACGAGGTGGTTGAAGCACGCCAGGATACGACGGTCGTGATCCATCCGCTGACGGATAATCGACGCGTATTGCCGCTGGAAAAAAAAGGCGAACTCATCAATGCGCACCCCGATTTCCAATTGGTCATCTCGTATAACCCGGGCTATCAAAGCCTGATGAAGGATTTGAAACAATCAACCAAACAGCGTTTTGGCGCGCTGGATTTCAACTATCCGGCCCATGATGTGGAAACGGAAATCGTCACGCATGAAAGCAAAATCAGCGCGGAAATTGCAAGCAAGCTGGTGTCGATAGCCGAGCGAGCACGCAATCTCAAGGGCCACGGCCTGGATGAGGGCATCTCCACGCGTATGCTGATTTATGCGGGCAATCTTATTGCCAAAGGGGTTGAGTCCAAAGCAGCTTGCCGTGTAGCGCTGGTGAGGCCGATTACAGATGATCCGGACATGCGCGATGCACTGGATGCGGCAGTGTCGACGTATTTCTGATTCAGGCTAAATCACACCTAACATCTGGGAAAATAATATGACACTCTCCTTGGAACATCATACCGAGTTGCTCGAGGACTTGGGTTCGCATGCTGCCGAGATTTTGCAGTCATCCTGGTACGAAGCTACACGCGTGTTCGGTCCACAGGGATTGGAAAATTACGTGCAGGGCGCGCGCTCACTCAAAAGTCTGGGTCGAGGGAGCGAGTTGGTTATAACCTTTATAGAAAGTGCGCCCAGCATCGCCAAAGAAATCGGTGAAGACTCGGTTGTGGATCTGTTGGACACCGTGATGGCGCTGGCCTCAAAAACCAGCGGCGCAGTACTGCAGGCCATTATCGGCTCCGCGCCAACCGCGGCCAAACGCTTGGGCGATGCGACGTTGTTTGGCTCTTATCTGCAGCTGGTCAATACCCTGCTTAACCAGGTTCCGCGCGGATTGAGGCCCATGATGGAAAATATCGAGGTGTTGCTGGGACAACTGACCCTGGGTGGTTTGCGGCGCTGGGCGACCTGGGGTGCGCACGCGCACCGTACCAACTTCGAGGAGCAGATCAATTACTTCAGCCTGCAGTCCAAAGAGTCGCTGGCTATGCTGCAGAAAGAACGCAAAGGCACGCTGTTTGTGGATGTGCAAAGGCGTATCAATATGTATTTGCGCGCATTGTGGGCGCGTGATTTCTTTATGCGGCCCACCAGCGGCGACTTTGAAGCACGTGACGGCTACAAGCCTTTTATAGAAGATTATTTTCTGCATTTGCCGGATGCGTTTGATGATTTTGAAGGTGTGCCCGGCCTGGAGTTGTACCGGGCCACGGCGGCCCACTGCGCCGCCCATCTGGTTTATACCAGGGTGCCGATCTCTGCCGAGGCGCTTAATCCCTTGCAGATGGCGGTGATCAGCGTCATTGAGGATGCACGTGTAGAAGCCTTGTCGATACAAGCTTTCCCCGGGCTCAAGCAGGTATGGGCCAGGCTGCATACCGTACAAGCCGGACAGGCTGCAACGACAGGCGATTATCTGAACCGTTTGGCGCGAGCATTGCTGGACAGCGATTTCCGGGACGAGGACCCGTGGATCGCCCATGGCCGCACCTTGTTCGCACAGGCAGCAGAACGCATGACGGACAACACAATTTCCTGGGAAATCGGTGTGACATTGGCGCATGAACTATTGCAGAAGCGCATTGCCTACAATCCGCGCACAGATTTGCTGAGTGCGCCCTATCGTGATGACAATCGTTATTTCTGGGAATTTGAAGAATTCGATTTCAACAAGTCCCAGTCGGCAGGCTTTGAGACAGTCAAGCAGGTGCGCAGGCACGTGTCGGTGACGGAATTCGCCAATGAGATAGATTGCGAAACGGCGGGTGATGATGCGCAGGAAATCTGGATCATGTCGGAAGAATTCTTTCCCTACGAAGACAACGGTGTCAGCTACAACGAATCCGAGGGCAAGGAGCCTCTTTCGGAGCCCTACCACTATGCAGAATGGGATTATCAGATTCAGCTGAAACGTCCGGCTTGGGCAACGGTGCTGGAAAAAAGGTCCAAGGCCGGCGATTTGCAGATCATCGACCAAATTACGGCGGACAACAAGCAGATTGCTTCGCGCCTGAAATTCTTGCTGGATGCGATGCAACCGCAGGGCGTACAGCGCATACGCAAGCTGGAAGACGGCGATGAAATCGACATCAATGCCGCGATCAGCAGCATGATCGATTTCCGCATGGGCATCCGGCCCGACCCGCGCATCATGATGCGCTCGGTACGCAAGGTGCGTGATATTTCGGTGATGGTTTTGCTGGATTTGTCCGAGTCCACCAATGAAAAAGTGCTGGGGCAGGATCAATCCGTGCTGGATCTGACGCGACAGGCATGCGTACTATTGTCCGACGCGATCGACAAAATCGGCGATCCTTTTGCCATTCATGGTTTCTGTTCCGACGGACGGCACGATGTGGAGTACTATCGCTTCAAGGATTTCGAGCAACCGTACAACGAGTTGCCGAAATCGAGACTGGCCGGGATGACAGGTCAACTCTCTACCCGAATGGGCGCTGCCATTCGGCACGCCACACATCATCTTAACAACCAAAGAACCAGCAAGAGGCTGCTGATGGTCATTACCGACGGTGAACCGGCAGACGTTGATGTGCGCGATCCGCAGTATCTGCGATACGATGCCAAGAAGGCAGTGGAAGATGCAGCCAGAAACGGAATTTCAACTTTCTGCATGACACTTGATCCCCGCGCCGATCAATATGTTTCAAGAATCTTCGGTGCGAAAAATTTCATGATTGTGGATCATATTGCGCGCTTACCGGAGAAACTCCCCCTGTTGTATGCCGGATTAACGCGCTGATAATCAGAACTTGCCACCGCTCTATGCTGGATTAATGAGGTATTAAAAATGTTACTTAAATATGCAGGCCTGAAAAACGATGAGAACTGCGGTATGACGCATTTTGGGCAGATGGTGAAAGATGGCTGGGTTTTCGGTCTGATTCCCGACACAGAGGACTGCACCGGCTGGGATAACGGACAAATGCAGAATCTCTACGATAAAGTTTGTGCTGAATGGGAAAAGTACGCCAACCTGCCCAGCCTGTTACCGGATGAATTGCAAAAACGCCATGCAAATATCTATCAGGATGCGATCAGATATGCAAAAGCGAATGGGTGGGATCCGGAACTGGGTGATGACGATTAACCGGCGCAATGTTATTTCTGCCCGGGCGCGGGAAATTTGATCACGCGAGCGTTGCCGTTGATGCTGTTCCTGGCGGCAAATTCCTGCAGGTAACGGGCGAACTCGGCCTGCAACCGGTTCATCTTCTGTGCAGAACCGGGCTGGTAGAAACAGGCATCATAACTTACCGGATCTTCCAGCGAACTGCGGGCCTGGGGATGGAAATGACGCCAGGCTATATCCACCCAGCATTTGCGCTCGCCATCAATGAAAATGATTTCCTCCGCATCGATGATCGCCATGTATTGCATGGAACGGATCGGGATGAACAGGCAGTCATTGGGACAGCGGGCAAGCAGGGTTTGCGCCAGATTGTAGGTCGGGGCCGGCAGATAACGCGGCTCGCGCGCCAATTCCTGGTCACGGTAACAGGATATTTCCATGCTCACTCCGGGTTCTGGATGGGGCTGCGGCAATTATCCCTGCTTTGAACTGTTTTGAGGAGTCACACAATGAAATCAAAAAACACCGATACAACAATGAAAGGGTCAGCATGAACGAGTCTATTGATAGCGGCAAAACCAGCCAGAAACCTGCCAACAAGGTATTGGTCGGAATCCTGACCGGCAGCCCCAACGATCTGCCCACCGTGGTCAAGGTGCGCGACACACTGACCGAATTGGGCATAGCCAGCGAAATCGTGGTGGCCTCCGCCCATCGCACCCCCGACAAGGTGCTGGCCTATCTCGATCGCGCGCACCGGGAAGGCGTGCAGGTGCTGATCGGCTGTGCCGGCGTGGCCGCCCACCTGGCGGGAGTCATTGCCGGCCATACCCGCCTGCCGGTGATCGGCCTGCCGCTTTCGGGCGGCGTGATGTCGGGGCTGGATGCCCTGCTCTCCACGGTGCAGATGCCGCCGGGCGTACCCGTTGCCACGGTGGCCGTGGACGGGGCAAAGAACGCGGGTATGCTGGCAGCCCGTATCCTCGCGTTGAAATTTCCCGAGATCAACGATGCGCTCGAAGCCGCTGCAAAAAAGGAACGTGCGCGCTACGACCAGACCGCTGACCAGGCACTGGCGCAATTGAAGGCGAAATAAGGGAGCAGTCATGCCACTCGTTCAACTGTCCGACATGATAGTCCACGCATACCGCCATAACTACGCTGTTGGCGCATTCGGCGTGGCTAACCTGCACTTTCTCGAAGGTGTCATGCAGGCAGCGGAAAACTGCCGCGCACCGGTGGTACTGAATCTTATCGAATCACATTTTGAGAACCAGAATTTCGAGATTCTGATGCCTGCTGTCAAGGCGGCCGCACAGCAGGCCACTGTACCGGTGGCAATCAATTTTGACCACGGAACCAATCTCGCCGCTGCCGAGCGCGCCATCCGTGCCGGCTGCAACGGGGTGATGGTGGACACATCGGCGTTGCCGTTCTCGGACAATCTGTGGCAAACCCGGGACATCGTCGCGATGGCACATGCATGCGGCGTCACCGTTGAAGGGGAACTGGGTTACGTGCCCGGCATCGAGGGCGAGAACGCAAAGAATCATCCGGGTGAACTGGCCTATACCTCAGCCGCAGAGGCTGCCGGATTCGTCGAACGCACAAATGTGGACTGCCTGGCCGTCTCCATCGGCACCGTGCACGGCAGGATGAAAGGTTTGCCAAAACTGGATTACGCCAGGTTGGCAAAAATCAGGGAGGCAACCCCGGTGCCGCTGGTCATACACGGCGGAACCGGACTGACTGACGATCAATTCCGCCGGCTTATCGCCAACGGTGTTGCCAAGATCAATTACTACACCGCACTTGCCGACTTGGCTAACCGCCGCATCAGGGAAAATATCACTGCCGACCCGAAGGGAAGTCATGGCGCACTGCTGACCGGCGTCCGCGATGTCGTTCGCCAGGAGGTGGAGCATTGCATTCACCTGTGGGGCAGCAGCGGAAGGGCGGCCGAAGTGTTGGCACAATGCCGCCCATGGCATGAAGTGGAACACGTCGTTTTCTACAATGTTCCTGCTGCGGTATCAGAAAGCGAGGTTGCCTCGATTTTCCGCGAGGGGAAAAAAACATTGGAAGCGATCCCCGGCGTGCGCAGCATCAGTACCAGCCGATCCATCCAACCCGACGGCGAATACCGTTTCTGCCTGTCTATCAGACTGGCCAGCAAATCCGCCATCACGGTTTTTCTGAATCACCCGGCCCAGCAACGTTTTGCCAACACCAGTTTCTGGCCGATGATCACCGACCAAATCACGCTGGATCTCGAGGCAAGTTGACGAACCCCGCTTTCAATTGAGGGACAGCACCGGATAACGATCAACTTCCGCAAGATGGCCAAACAGCGATATCACGACCGTGAGGAAGTAACGGTATACTTGTCCGGCATTAGCCTACCAACCAACATTTTCATTTCCGATCCTGATGAACGAAACCCATTCACCCCGCGCCGGCTTGATTGCGGCTTTTTTTGCGCTTTGCATCTGGACCGGTTTCATTCTGGTCAGCCGCTATGGCGGCAAGGGCATATTGACCGGCTGGGATGTGACCGCATTGCGTTTCGGCGTGGGCTCGCTTATCGCGCTGTTTTTTCTGCCGCGCGTGACTTTGCCTCCTTATAAAGTGATCCTGCTATTTTCGATGTTCGGCGGGATAGGCTATTCCGTCGTTGTCTATGCCGGGTTTCGCCTGGCACCGGCCGCCCACGCAGCCGTACTGCTGCCCGGTGCGCTGCCATTTTCCACCGCGATAATCGCCTGGTTATGGCTGCGGCACAAGCCGTCACCGTCGCAAATGATCGCATTGCTGCTGGTTTTTATCGGCATCGCGTTGACCGCAGCGGACACGCTGTTCCACGGGGCGCGCCTGACCGGCCAGCAAATGTTGGGGGACCTGCTGTTTCTTTGCGGCTCTTCGCTCTGGGCTGTATTCACGCTGCTGCTGCGCCGCTACCCGGTGCCGCCGCTGACCGCCGCAGTCAGCACGACGCTGGGCAGCGCAATCCTGTATTTGCCGGTCTGGTGGGTATTCCTGCCCAGCACGATAGCCCAGGCACCCGTAGCCGAAATTGCGATACAGGCAGGTTATCAGGGCATACTGGTGGTATTTGTCGCGATGCTGCTCTACACCTTTGCCGTACGCAGTCTCGGCGCCCAAACGGTGACCCTGCTGATGGCCATCGTGCCCGGCCTGGCGGCAGTCGCCGCGGTTCCTGTTCTGGGCGAGCCGCTTTCCCTGTACACGGTGGCAGGACTAAGCGCGGTCACGATGGGCGCGCTGCTCGGTGCGCGGATCAGGCAACCCAAACCGGCCTGAATACCCGGTCAACTCCTGATGTCCCGCTTGCGCAACTCGTAATAGGCAAGCAGCAGCAAAATGATCGGCGCACCGAAGCCGACCGTGAACGGTGCCAGCCTGACCAGCATATCCAGCCAGGTTTCATCCTGGGTTATGCCGCGCCAGACCGTCAGCGCGATTGGAATGAGTATGAACACGACGGTCGGAAGCAGAAACCATAGCGACCCCTTGCCCCCGGCTTTGGCCAGGCGTGCCGAAAAAAACGATACTGCCGCGACCACGATGGCCGATACCGTGCCCCAGACTATGCCGAAAGCATTGGAAATCAGCGTACCGATCTGAAAGATCAGCATCATCGCGATTGCCAACGCGATGATGTACCTGAGTATCTTGTCCGACATAATCCCTCCCGAATTCACTGTCCACATCCGAACGCCCGAATTATAGTATCGCCCCGCTGTGTAGAATGTCCAACTGAAATCCAAACCCGGGGTATCAAGCATGAGTGTATTGCTGGAGATGTATCACAAGCTGAAGGATGCGGCCACCATACCGTGGTTCTCAATCGCCGACACGCAAATCAATCTGGTCCGGCTGGTCGGCTTGCTGGTCATTCTGACGGCGGTCTGGCGTATCGGTGTCATGATCGAAAAGGTCATCACCCGGCTGGGGCGGGAAGAGGAGAAGGCAATCAGTCCGGGCTGGTATGCGCTGAGCCGCATGAGCCGCTATGCCATCTGGATAATCGGATTTGTTGTCGGGCTCAACTACATCGGTTTTGACATGGCCAGCTTCGCCGTCATCGGCGGTGCGATCGGCGTCGGGGTTGGCTTCGGTCTGCAGAACATCATCAGCAATTTCGTGTCCGGCATCATTATTCTCATCGAAGAGATCGTCAAAGTCGACGACTTCGTGGACCTGCAGTCAGGCGTGATGGGCAAGGTGACCGAGATCAATTTGCGCTATACGCGCGTCACGACTTCCGACCTGATTGACATCATCGTGCCCAATTCCGAATTCATCACCGGCCGGGTGGTCAACTGGACATTGGGTGAACGAGCACGGCGTATCCATGTCCCGTTCGGCGTTGCCTACGGCGTTGACAAGGATCTGGTCAGGGAGGCCGGCATCGCTGCTGCAGAGAACATCACCGGCACCGTGCACGAACCCGGTCGCGAACCGGATGTCTGGCTGGTCGGATTCGGGGACAGCAGCCTGAATTTTGAGCTGGTGGTGTGGGTGGGACCGAGCACGATCACGTCACCCGGAAAAACCCAGGCGGTATTCCTGTGGGCGATCGAGGACGAACTCAGGAAACGCAACATCGAAATTCCGTTCCCGCAACGGGATTTGCATATCCGTTCGGGAACGCTGGCAGTCAGGCTGGACAAGACCAGCTGATCCTGCGGTGTTGCCCGCGTCCGGCCGGGGTACGCGCGTCAATGCAGTTTCACCTGCGGATCGATGCCCTTGCGCAGGAAATGCAGCAAACTGATCAGCAATGCGCGCGGCCATCCGTACAGCGCAGCCTGGTGCATCTTGTACAGCATGAGATAGACAAAGCGGGCGATAAAACCCGAGACCATCAAGCTGCCCGCGAGACCTCCCATCAGGCTGCCGACGGTACTGTAATGCCCCATGGCGACCAGCGAGCCAAAGTCCCGGTAGGTGTAATCCAGCGGCGGCTTGCCCCTGAGGCGGCGCACCAGCGTCCCGGACAATGTCGACGCCTGTTGATGGGCAGCCTGGGCGCGCGGCGGAACATTATTTCCCAGCTCGTCCATCGGGCAGGCTGCGCAGTCACCGATGGCGAAAATATTTTCGTCGCGCGTGCACTGCAGATTGCGTTTGACCACCAGCTGATTGATGCGGTTGGATTCCAGTCCGGCAATGTTTTTCAGAAACTCCGGCGCCTTGATGCCTGCGGCCCAGACCTTGATCGCGGCCGGTATGGTCACACCTGCGGCAGACACGATACCCTGTGCGTTGACTTCCACGACACGCTGGTTGAGGTGCACGGTTACGCCTAGAAGGTCCAGTTCGTGCATGGCCGCATCGGAAAGTCGCCGCGGCAGCGCCGGCAGAATATGCGGGCCGGCCTCGATCACGTGCAGTTTGATGTCCTCCGCCGGATCGATCGTATCCAGCCCGTAAGCGGAAACCAGCCGGGTGACGTGGTGGAGCTGGGCGGCAAGCTCCACCCCGGTTGCGCCCGCGCCCACGATCGCCACATCCAATTGTCCCTGTTTGAACGGCTTGCCCTGGGTGTGCGCCTTGAGCATGCTGTTGAGCAGATTTTTCTGGAAACGCTCTGCCTGGCCGGTGCTGTCGAGAAAAAAGCAATTTTCCTGCACGCCGGGAATGCCGAAATCATTGCTCAGGCTGCCGACAGCAAACACCAGTGTGTCGTAGCTGAAACGGCGTTCCGGAATGATCTCCTCCCCCTCATCGCTCAAGGTGGGCGCAAGCATCACCTCATTGCGCTCGCGATCCAGACCGATCACGCGACCCAAACGGTAGCGAAAATGATTCCATTGTGCTTGCGCCAGATACTCCAGTTCATCCTCGGATGAATCCAGGGTTCCCGCCGCAATCTCGTGCAACAGCGGCTTCCAGATATGGGTACGGCTGGAGTCGATCAGGGTGATCTCGGCAAGATGCTTCCTGCCAAGTTTTTTGCCCAGCTTGGTTGCCAGTTCAAGGCCGGCAGCTCCACCGCCCACAATGATGATGTGATGTGCCCCGGCCATATCGCGATGAACCCTTCAGGATTATAAGCAATCGGCAAATTATATTCTCATACGGGTAGTCCGATATAAGTATTCAGGGCAGCAGGAAACCACAAAGCGGTCAGAAAATTCACGCGTTTGCATAAACAAAAGGATCTAGCTTCCCTGCGCATCCAGCCTGGCGATAAAATCCTCCAGTTCCTTCGCCAACGGCGCGGTGAGCAGCATGGGTTCTCCCGTCAACGGATGCGCGAACGCAATGCTGTATGCATGCAAAAACATGCGCTTCAGGCCCTGCTTCATCAGCACCTTGTTGCGCGGGAAGTCGCCGTACTTGTCGTCCCCGGCGATCGGAAAGCCCAAATGAGAAAGATGCACGCGGATCTGGTGGGTGCGTCCGGTCTTGAGCTGAGCCTCCAAAAGGCTGAATCCGGGCCGGTCATTTTGCGGTGCCCAGCTTTTTTGCAGTGTGAAGACGGTATG
This sequence comes from Gallionella sp., assembly GCA_035529955.1. GTDB lineage: Bacteria > Pseudomonadota > Gammaproteobacteria > Burkholderiales > Gallionellaceae > Gallionella. The sequence continues at coordinate 594 of DATKVR010000045.1, read as the reverse complement.
CGAGGCCTGCCCGTCATCCCTGACCATCACGCGCTTCTCGCCCTGCGGGGTGTCAAATTTGTGCAGCGGCAACTTGACGTGCTGCTTGGCGTTCTTCCATTGCCCCAGCACCAGCGCGAAATAGCGCTTGTCGCTGTTGCCCTCGCGCATGATCTCGTGCATCGCGGTCAGCGCGGAACGCTTTTTCGCCAGCAGCAACACACCGGAAGTCTCGCGGTCCAGCCGGTGCACCAGTTCCAGGAACTTGGCCTGCGGGCGCGCGCGGCGCATCTGCTCGATGACCCCGAAGCTGACCCCGCTGCCGCCGTGTACCGCCACACCGGAGGGCTTGTTCACCACCACCAGCGCGTCATCCTCGTAGATGATCGGGAATTCGACCGCCGGAATGTGGGGCTGTTCAACCTCGTGCTTTTCCGCGACGCGGATCGGCGGGATGCGCAGCAGGTCGCCCAGCTTCAGCCGGTAGGTCTGGTCGATGCGCTTCTTGTTCACCCGGACTTCGCCGCGCAGGATGCGATAGACGTGGCTTTTCGGCACACCCTTGAGATGCTTGAACAGGAAGTTGTCGATGCGCTGTGCCTCGCCACTTTCGTC
>DATKVR010000044.1:0-5398 GCA_035529955.1 Gallionella sp. | reverse complement strand
GACCAGCAGTGCGTCGGCCAGTTTGACTAGTTCAGGATCGGGTTTAACTCGTTTGCTACGTTTCGCTTCGGTCATTGTTGCTCCTTTATGCTGGCAGTCTCCTGCCAAATGACCGTTTACACAAAACTATTTACACCCTCTAATCGATAATCGTCTTCCATTGATTGAGAAATCGAGTATTTTTACCAAACAGTCTGGTCAATGCGATTCCACAAGCTAGGCTCTTGAAACCGACACTGTCGGGCAGATCAGTCACGAGTCAACCCATCCGCTTCGTCAAGAGCAGGTACCCAATTTTTGGACAAGAGCAATACATTAGAGGTTAAGGTATCACTTTCCTATGTATTTAAATGAAATTGAATACCGTTACAATCATCGTCAGGAGGATATCTTCAAATTCTTTCTGAAGATCTATTTTGGCTACGTTTCGCCCTAATTACCTATATTAAAGACCAATATTCTGGAGGGTTTTGAGAAACTGCGGGGTGTCCTGATAGCCCGTCACGCGAAAATCAGCCACCTCCTTGCCCTGGGTATCGAAGAACAGGATGCCGGGGGGGCCGAACAGTCCAAAGCGCTTGAGCAGGGCTTTGTCGGCTTCGCTGTTTGCCGTGACATCGGCTTGCAGCAACAATACCGGTTTGAGTTTGGATTTTACCGCATCGTCGGAAAAGGCATTGCGCTCCAGTTCCTTGCAGGAGATACACCAGTCGGCGTAGAAATCCAGCATCACGAACTGTTTCCCGTGTACCTGGGCGATACGTTGATCAAGATCCGCGCTGTCTTTGATCCGGGAAAACTGCAGCGAGGTTGGCGCCAACGCTTCGGCGCGGCCAACATTGCCGAGCGGGCGCAGGATGTCGTTCGCACCCGACAGCGCTCCAACCAGATAGGCTGCGCCCAGCAACAGCGCAAACAGGCCGATACCCTTGAGCAGCTTGTGCCAGCCGCCGGCATTGTGCGGAAGCGCATCCAGTGCCCGCAGGTAAATCGCGGAAAAAATCAGCAGCGCCGCCCATAGCAGCATCTCCACGCTGACCGAAAGCAAGGGCTGGATGATCCAGATCGCCAAGGCCAGCAGCATCACGCCGAAAAATTGCTTGACCGCCTCCATCCACGCACCGGCTTTGGGCAGCAACACGCCTGCCGATGCACCGATCACCAGCAGCGGCACACCCATACCCAGCGCCATCACAAACAGTGCAATGCCGCCCAGCACCGCATCATGTGTTTTGCCTATATAAAGCAGTGCACCGGCTAGCGGAGCAGCCACGCACGGGCCAATGATGATCGCCGACAGCGCGCCCATCACGAACACCCCGCTGAGGTGGCCGCCGTGCAGGCGGTTGCTGGTGTTGCTCAGCTTGCTTTGCAAAGCGACGGGAAGCTGAAGCTCATAAAAGCCGAACATGGACAACGCCAGCAGCACGAACACGGCGGCGAAGCTGCCCAGCACCCAGGGCGTTTGCAGCGCATTCGAAAGCAGGTCGCCGGAATATCCCGCAGCCACACCGGCTACGGCGTAGGTGATCGCCATCCCCAGCACATAAGCCAGCGACAGCAGGAAGCCGTGCATATGGGTGATTTTATGGCCGCGCCCGACGATGATCCCGGACAGGATGGGAATCATCGGAAATACGCACGGTGTGAGCGACAGCAGCAGCCCTGCCCCGAAGAAAAAGGAAATGATCAGCCAGAAATTGCCGTCCCTGAACAACGTCGCGATTTTCGAGTCTTCCGAGACGGGCCGGGATGAGGGCTGGGCAGATTCGGACAGCTGTGGGGGTGCCGGCTGGCCCGCGGTTACTGCCGGCAGGGAGACGCGCAAGGCCTTGGTAATCGGCGAATAGCACAGCCCCTGTTCGCTGCAGCCTTGATAGACCGCGTTCAGTGTAAAGCTGGTTGCCGCATTGGTGGAACGACTGAGCGTGATCAAGCCTTGAAAGGAATGGTAGTACACCTCGGTGTCGCCGATATTGGGATCGTGCTTTATTTTGCCCCTGGGCAAACTCACCGAGATGATTTTGACCGTGTTGTCATCAGTGGTGAAAGAGATTTTGCCGCGATACATGTAATAGGTCGGCGCCACGGAGAAGTCGGCCTGCAAAGCTTGCGCATCACGCGCCTTTACTTTCACGCTAAAAGCCTCATCGGGTTGCAGAAAGTCGGGTTGCTTGCTGACAACCAGGTTCGAAATCCGGTCCATAAGGTTTTCCGCGTTCGAGGCGGGAGCAACAAGGCAAAGCAGCAGCAGGAATGCAAAACGCATGGTTATTCCTTGAGAGTGGTTGTTTGATCGTCTACCCAATCAAGATAAGAGGGTAAACCGGCTGTCACCATGACAGCGATAATTTCAGGGAGTTCGTAAGGGTGCGCTTCGCGGATCAATTTTTCAAGTCGCGGGTAAGCGGCCCGTGATGTTTTGATCAGCAGCGGAACTTCGGTAGCGGTCTCGATATGATCCTTCCAGCGATAGGTCGAGGTGCAGGGAGCAAGCCGGTTAACACAAGCGGCAGCCCGTTCAACGATCAGTTGACGCGCAAGTTCTTCCGCTGACGCGGCGTCGGGAAGATTGGTCATCACCAGCAAAATATCGCTCATGATTTTGCAAAGCGCAATCCGAGTTGCAGCAATTCATCCCACACATCACCCTGGCGCAGGCCCTTGATCGTTTTGTCCAGTCGTGCGGCCTGCTGGATGGCGCGCTCGAGGTGCGGGAATTTGAAGCGGCGCGCCGCATTCTCGACCAGCCGCTGCTTGTCTTTGCGTACCCTCATGTCGCGCATGGCGTTGCCGAGGTCAGTGCCGCGCTGCACGGCCTGCAAAACCTTGCACAGTGTCCGGATATCTTCGCTGAGCGCCCATAGAACCAGCACGGTGGCCGTTCCTTCCGCGCGCAGACCGTCGAGGATATGCATGTAGCGCGCCGCGTTGCCGTTCAGCATTGCCTCGGAAAGCTTCGAAACATCGTAGCGGGCCACATCCATTACCGAATCTTTCACATTGTCAAAAGAGAGCATTCCGGCTGGGAACAGCAGCGCGAGTTTCCGGATTTCCTGAAACGCCGCAAGCAGGTTGCCTTCGCAGCGGTCTGCGAGAAATTCCAGCGCAGCCTCGTCGGCATGCTGATCCTGTCTTTGCATTCTTTCCGCGATCCAGCGCGGCAACGCGCTGCGCGGAATATCGGCAGCAGACACCATCACGCCATGCTTCTCAAGCGCGGCGAACCACTGGCTCTTCTGGGCGGACCAGTCCAGCTTGGGCAATGTAATCAGCGTCAGCACATCGCCGCTTAAATTCGCAGCATAATCCTGCAATGCCTGCCCTCCTTCAACACCGGGTTTGCCGGACGGAATACGCAGGTCGATGACCTTGCGCGAGGCGAACAGGGACATGCTCCGGGCGCTGTTGCGCAGTTCCGCCCATTTGAAATGCTGTTCGGCGATCAATGTCTCGCGTTCGCCATATCCGGCCGCCCGCGCCGCAGCCCGGATGCGGTCGGCCGCCTCAATTGCCAGCAGCAGGGCGTCACCGTACACCACATACAGCGGCTTCAACCCGGAGGCGAGATGGTGCGGCAAGTCTTCGCTGGAAATTGCCATGGCTTATTTTGGCTTCAATTTGATGCGACTCAGGCGCTGCACGATACGCTGCACCATGTCCGTGCGCATGCTCTGGTAAAGCATTGATTCCTGGGTACCCATGGCCATCACATGGTTGGCGTCGTAAGGAAAATCGACGTGCATCGCGATTACCTCGGCGGGGATCAGGTCATTATGCTGCTGGTCATAACCGCGCAGGGAAACGCGGTAATACAACTCGAATTCATTTACGCGCCCGCTGGCGTCCAGGGTAAGAATCTGCTTGTCGGGCATTTCGGAAACGATATTGAGCACGACATCGGCCTGCTTGGGCGAGTCCAGCAATTTCACCTTGTTGGCCTCAATACTGCTGCGCAACTCCTTGATGAAGGCGGTACCGGGATTGGCCGCATCCAGATACAGCGTTTTGAATTGCATGGTCGCCTGTCCGCGCAGATGAAAGCCGCAGCCGGTCAACAACACAGCCGCAATCAGCATGACCAGCATTTGAATCGGCAAGCGCATGACTCCTCCTAGACCACGATGTTGATCAAACGACCCGGGACGACCACGATCTTTTTCGGCAGCGCGCCGGCCAGATGCTTTTCAATTGCCGGGTGAGCGAGCGCCAGCTTCTCCAGCGTCGCCTTGTCGGCAGACTTGGCAACCAGCATGTTGCCGCGCAGTTTCCCGTTCAACTGGATCACCATGTCGATTTCGTCCTGAACCAGGGCGTTTGGGTCGGTATCGGGGAAGGCTTGGTCCAGCATGTCGGTGCCGGGGCGCAGTCCTGACCACAAAGCCTGGCAAATATGCGGCACGATGGGATTCAGCATCAGCGTGATCGCCTCCAGCGTTTCCTGAACCACGGCACGGGCGGACGGCGTCTGTTCGTCGAACTTTGCCAGCGCGTTGAGCAACTCCATGTTTGCCGCGATGGCTGTATTGAAAGTCTTGCGCCTGCCCATGTCGTCATCCACCTTTTGTATGGTCTGGTGCAGTTGCAGGCGCAGGGTTTTTGCCGCCGCACTCAATTCGCCGCTTTTATAGGGCATCACCACACCCTGCTCCACGTGATCATGGGCAGCCTTCCAGATTCTCTTGAGAAAACGGAAAGCGCCTTCCACGCCGGTATCCGACCACTCCAGCGATTGTTCCGGCGGTGAAGCAAACATCATGAACAGGCGCGCGGTATCGGCGCCGTACTGGTCGATGATGGCCTGCGGATCCACGCCGTTGTTCTTGGACTTGGCCATTTTTTCGGTGCCGCCGATGACGACCGGCAGTCCGTCGGCCTTAAGCTTCGCGCCGATGGGGCGTCCTTTCGCATCGGTTTCCACATCCACATCGGCCGGATTGATCCACAATTTCTTGCCGCCGTTAACTTCGCGATAAAACGTCGGCGCGATCACCATGCCCTGGGTGAGCAGGTTCTTGAACGGCTCGTCGCCCGGCACCAGGCCTTCGTCGCGCATCAGCTTGTGGAAAAAGCGCGCATAGAGCAGGTGCAGAATCGCGTGTTCGATACCGCCGATGTACTGGTCCACCGGCAACCAGTGCTGCGCGGCCTGTTTGTCCACCATGCCGGTGGTGCAGCTGGGGCTGGCATAGCGCGCGTAATACCACGACGATTCGACGAAGGTGTCCATGGTATCGGTCTCGCGCCTGGCCTTGCCGCCGCACTTGGGACAGACAGTCTCATGGAATTCCGGCATCTTCGCCAGCGGCGAGCCCGCACCGTCCGGCACCACGTCTTCCGGCAGCACCACCGGCAGCTGGTCGTCCGGCACCGGCACATCGCCGCAGCTTGCGCAGTG
>DATKVR010000043.1:0-13157 GCA_035529955.1 Gallionella sp. | reverse complement strand
ACGATCAACTTCACCGACCCGGATGGGGCATCTTAATTCTGATGCAGTTCTGCCTGACCGGCAAAATCTGGTTGATATCTTCAACGCAGCACTTGCCGCTGTCGACCCTTTCAATGCCGTTCTAAAAGCGCTCCGCATCGAGCAAAATCAGTTGCGCGTTGCCGGCGCGAACTACGACCTCCCACTATTCGAGCGCATCATCGTGGTTGGAGCGGGCAAGGCCACGGCGCGCATGGCATTGGCTGTCGAAGCGCTGTTCGGCAACCGGATTTCAGCGGGTTTGATCATGGTCAAGGACGGACACACCGCTGCGCTGAAGTTCATCGAGCAGGTGGAGGCCGCCCACCCGGTGCCCAACCAGGCAGGGATTGCTGGTACGCAACGCGTCCTGGAGATGGTGCGCGGCTCCGATGAAAAGACGCTGGTCATCTGCCTGATCTCTGGAGGCGCCTCGGCGCTACTGATCGCGCCGGTCGCAGGCTTGACGCTGCAGGACAAACAGGAATCGACCCGGCTTCTGCTGAATGCCGGTGCAACGATTAACGAACTGAACGCAGTGCGCAAACATCTCTCTGCGGTAAAGGGCGGCTGGCTGGCGCAGGCTGCATTTCCAGCACAGCTGGTGACGCTGATCGTATCCGACGTGATCGGCGACCCGCTCGACGTGATTGCCTCGGGGCCGACATCGCCGGATAACTCGACCTTCGCGGAAGCGTCGGCGGTGATCGCAAAATTCGGCTTGCAGGAAAAACTGCCGCCGCGTGTCGCGGATTATCTGCAACGCGGCAGCGCCGGACAGGTGCCTGAAACCGTGAAGGCCAACGATCCCTGTCTTGCCGTGACGCGCAACGTGATCGTGGCGAGCATCCGCCAAGCGCTGACCGCGGCACAGCAAGAAGCCGCACAACGCGGATTTGCCACGAAGACGATTTCCGAAAAACTTCACGGGGAAGCGCGCGACGCAGCGCACTTTCTTGTCCAGGCCGCACACGCGGAAATGACCGGGATGAAGCCTAACGAGCGGCGCTGCCTGCTCTGCGGCGGCGAGACCACCGTCACCGTTCGCGGTACCGGCATGGGCGGCAGGAACCAGGAACTCGCGCTGGCATTTGCACTGGAGATCGAGGGCGATCAGGGCGTGGCGCTGCTCTCTGCCGGCACCGATGGCACGGACGGCCCGAACGATGCCGCAGGCGCGATAGTCGACGGCGGAACGGCAGCCCGGGCGCGCAGTCTGGGAATAGATCCGTGCAGTTATCTCGACAATAACGACTCCTACACGTTCTTTCAGGATTTCGATACTGCGACAGGCGCTCAGAGCCATCTCAAGACAGGGCCGACCGGCACCAACGTGATGGACATTCAGATTGTATTATTGAACAAAAGCGCCCATCCTCACGCATAATCTGACTATATTTTTCAGACGGCACCTTAAGTTAGCCGATTTACTACGCCGCGTATAACCATTAAGTGCATAATGTTATAGCCCTTCAGGGCATATTGCTATAACCAACAAGACACGACACCTTTTATAAATTGGAAGTATCCTTACAACCTGTAGTTGCTTGTGGATGCGCTGGCATGCAATTTCGATGTCGGGGCGATTGGCTGATCAATCTTTAAGGGGAGGTATCATGTCAGGTGGTCTTGGATTTGCATTGTTGTGCGCCATTGTTGCAATTATTTACGGTATGTTTTCCATCAAATGGATACTCGGTAAACCAACCGGCAATGATCGCATGCGCGAGATTGCCGCCGCAGTCCAGGAAGGCGCGCAAGCCTACCTGAACCGTCAGTACACCACCATCGGCATCGTCGGTGCCATCCTGTTTGTCGTTATCCTGGTCGCGCTGAAATGGCCAACTGCCGTCGGCTTTGCCCTCGGGGCGATCCTGTCCGGACTGACCGGTTACATCGGCATGAACGTGTCGGTACGCGCCAATGTGCGCACCGCGCAGGCCGCCAGTGAAGGATTGAACGCTGCGCTCAACATTGCCTTCAAAGGGGGTGCAATTACCGGCCTGCTGGTCGTGGGTCTGGGACTGCTGGGCGTGACCGGCTACTATGTATTCCTGACCATGGTGATGGGTGCCAACGCAACCGAGGCCACCCATTCGCTGGTTGGACTGGCTTTCGGCAGTTCGCTGATCTCCATTTTTGCCCGTCTCGGCGGCGGCATTTTCACCAAGGGCGCGGACGTGGGTGCCGACCTGGTGGGTAAAGTCGAAGCGGGTATTCCGGAAGACGACCCCCGCAACCCGGCCGTGATCGCCGACAACGTGGGCGACAATGTGGGCGACTGCGCCGGCATGGCCGCCGACCTGTTCGAAACCTATGCCGTGACCATCATTGCCACCATGGTACTGGGCGGATTGATGATTTCCGGTTCCCCCAATGCAGTCATCTACCCGCTGGTGCTGGGCGGCGTCTCCATCATCGCCTCCATCATCGGCACCTTCTTTGTCAATGCACGCGAAGGCGGCAAGATCATGAACGCGCTGTATCGCGGCCTGCTGGTGGCAGGTCTGCTTGCGGTGGTCTCGTTCTACCCGGTGACCACCTGGCTTTTGGGTGATGGCGTGATGATCGGCGGAAAACTGGTGTCGTCCATGAACCTCTATCTGGCTTCGCTGATCGGCCTTGCGCTGACCGGCGCAATGGTGTGGATCACCGAGTATTACACCGCGACCGAGTTCAGTCCGGTGCGCCACATCGCCCAGGCATCCACGACCGGTCACGGCACCAACGTGATCGCCGGACTGGGCGTGTCAATGAAATCCACCGCGGCGCCTGTGCTGGCCGTGTGTCTGGCGATCTATTCCGCCTACGCACTGGGCGGCCTGTACGGCATTGCGATCGCCGCAACGTCGATGCTGTCCATGGCGGGTATCATCGTGGCACTTGACGCCTACGGCCCGATCACCGACAACGCGGGCGGCATTGCCGAAATGGCCGGGTTGCCGGACGCTGTGCGCAACATCACCGATCCGCTCGACGCCGTGGGCAATACCACCAAGGCCGTCACCAAGGGCTACGCCATCGGTTCTGCCGGACTGGCTGCACTGGTGCTGTTCGCCGACTACACCCACGCGCTTTCTGTCAACCATCCCGGATTGACCTTCGATCTGTCCAATCACATGGTGATCATCGGCCTGTTCATCGGCGGCATGGTGCCCTATTTGTTCGCCGCGATGGGCATGGAAGCGGTCGGTCGCGCGGCCGGTTCGGTGGTGGTCGAAGTGCGCCGCCAGTTCAAGGAAATTCCCGGCATCATGGAAGGCACCGGCAAGCCGGAATACGGCACCTGCGTGGACATGCTGACCAAGGCCGCGATCAAGGAAATGATCGTCCCCTCATTGCTGCCCGTGGCCGTGCCGGTAATTGTCGGTCTGACGCTCGGCGCTCAGGCACTGGGCGGCGTACTGGTCGGCACCATCGTCACCGGCATCTTCGTGGCGATTTCTATGACCACCGGCGGCGGTGCATGGGATAACGCCAAGAAATACATCGAGGAAGGCCACTATGGCGGCAAGGGTTCGGAAGCGCACAAGGCGGCGGTCACAGGCGACACCGTGGGCGACCCCTACAAGGACACCGCCGGTCCGGCTATCAACCCGCTGATCAAGATCATCAACATCGTCGCACTGCTGATCGTGCCGCTGCTGATGCATTAAGCAGGGCTGTCAGAATAAATGACAGGGCGGTAATTCGCCCTGTTTTTTTGCCTGTGCCATTATAATAATTGACCCCAAAATAGAGGTACTGCAATGCAAAGCGCAACCGATGTCACGACTGTTGCTCATGTCATACAGATGGCCGTTGCACCCGTTTTTCTGCTGACAGGTATAGGTGCGATACTCAATGTAATCACCAATCGTCTTGCCCGCATCGTGGACCGATCCAGGGTACTGGGCAATCTGGAAGATCAAATAATACCCGCACAGAAACGTGAAATGGCAATGCTTACGCGCAGATCGCGATGGGTCCACTGGGCGGTCACCCTGTGCACGATGTCAGCTCTGTTGGTCTGTATCGTGATCGCGGCACTTTTTGTAGGCGCGGTGACAAGCATCGATCCATCCCGCACCGTTTCACTGCTTTTCATTTTGGCCATGTTTGCGTTGATTTCCGGTTTGCTGTGTTTCCTCCGTGAAATCTTTCTGGCTACCGGAAATCTGGGCATACGAAAAAATAAATGAACTGTACAAACTGCCCATCCGGGACAATTCGCCAACCAGCGGAGCCACGTTGATCGCTGTGTAACGGGCAGCGGACAGGTCGCTATACTGTCACTTTGCCCCTGAAAATACCGTAAGATAAGACTGTTTAAATGACAGCAATCATGCAAAGCAAAGGAAGATATTCAGCAACCATATTCAACAACTAGGGAGAACGGTAATGTCGAAGAAAAATGCTTTTTATGCGCAATCCGGCGGTGTCACGGCGGTCATCAATGCCTCTGCCTGCGGGGTGATCGAGACCGCACGCAAACACAAGGACAAGATCGGCAAGGTCTACGCCGGCCGCAACGGCATCATCGGCGCACTGACCGAAGAACTGATCGACACCACCAAGGAATCCGCCAAGTCCATCTCTTCCCTGCGTTACACGCCCTCCGGCGCGTTCGGTTCCTGCCGCTACAAACTCAAGAGCCTGGAAGCCAACAAACGCGAATACGAGCGCCTGATCGAAGTGTTCAAGGCGCACAACATCGGCTACTTCTTCTATAACGGCGGCGGCGACTCCGCCGACACCTGCTACAAGATCTCGCAGCTTTCCGAAAAACTCGGTTACCCGGTGCAGGCCATCCATGTCCCCAAGACCGTGGACAACGACCTGCCGATCACCGACTGCTGCCCCGGCTTCGGCTCAGTCGCAAAATACGTCGCCGTCTCCATGCTGGAAGCCAGCTTCGACGTCGCCTCGATGGCCAAGACCTCGACCAAAGTGTTCGTCATGGAAGTGATGGGCCGCCATGCAGGCTGGATCGCGGCGGCGGGCGGGCTGGTCGAGGAGCACGGCATCCCCGTCGTCATCCTGTTCCCCGAGATCGAATTCGACCAGAAGAAATTCCTCGCCAGGGTAGATGCGATGGTGAAGAAACACGGCTATTGCAGCGTGGTGGTCTCGGAAGGCTGCCATTACCCGGACGGAAAATTCCTCGCCGAACAGGGCACGCGCGACGCCTTCGGCCATGCACAACTCGGCGGTGCAGCGCCGGTCGTCGCCAACATGATCAAGGACGCGCTCGGCTACAAATTCCACTGGGCCGTGGCCGATTACCTGCAACGCGCCGCGCGCCATATCGCATCGAAGACCGATGTCGACCAGGCTTACGCACTGGGCAAGGCCGCAGTGGAACTGGCGCTCAAGGGACAGAACGCGGTGATGCCCACCGTCGACCGCATCTCCGACAAACCCTACAAATGGAAGATCGGTGTCGCCCCGCTGTCCAAGGTCGCGAATGTGGAAAAATTCATGCCGCGCAATTTCATCACAGCCGACGGTTTCGGCATCACGGCAAAATGCCGCACCTACCTGTTGCCGCTAATCAAGGGCGAAGACTATCCGCCGTTCAAGGATGGGTTGCCGCAGTATGTCCGCCTGAAAAATGTTGCGGTAACGAAGAAGCTGGCGAATTTCAAAATCTAAAGGGGCCCTGGACGAACAGTACGCTCCAGGCCATTTTTGTATGGCTGACGGCCTGGGAGATTTTTACAACAGTTGGACTGTTGTCAAATGGCGGGTGATTTAATGGCGGCGATGAGGCATAAAGCCGCCATTTAAACGGGCGAAAACTTTTTCCATGAACGTCGTTTATCGACAAAGCGGCCTTTCGCGACTGGCTGCTTTATGGAAGGAAAATTGACCACATGAAGTTCGGCTGCGTGCCAAGCCGTCATTCGCTGCGCCAGGATGTTATCAACACAATGCAACCACTAGCGGTTGCACTTCGAATTTTAATCCGCATAGTTAAAAGCTGCCAGCCAAGGCAAAGATACCCATCTGCCTTCGTTATATTATTCAGGGATGAGACATGAAATTGCAGTTTTCACCAATGCGGTTTCCTGGAAATTGACTCTTCGCTCATTGGCCAACAGTTTTTTTATGATGATAAAGGAGGTTGCCTGGCATCCCGGCGTAGTGAAAATCGTATAAGCATCGATGCACAATACAAAACTATCATTGTGCCAATAAAATCGCCCACAAACATAGGGACTAGACCTGTTAACCAACTTTTAGCAGTTCCTGACAATTGAAAATACAAATTTTGAAGTACGGAATTAAATAACGCCCCCAGCAAAGCAAACACAAAAAGCTGTTTTGCACCAAGTCCGTGCAAGTCTACCTTGGTCTTCATCAGGTATGCGCCTGATGTCACTGCTAACATAGGAGATATGGAGGATAAAACAGATACGATACACGAATTAACACTGGCGTCACCTTGCCAAGGAAAGGCCATTACTATTGAGCCAGATAGTAATCCGGCAACACCTTCCCAATCGAAAAGCAGTACAGCAATTATTCGTACTGCAGCAGGCAAGAATATCCAGGATATCGACTTTGAAACTTCGAAATTAGTGAATATCCAGTCGTTAAGTTGGTACAACAGCCAATAAACAAATGCTATACCCACTACCACATACAATGAAGTTGGGAAACGATTAGTGTGACTTCTGCTTGTCAAGTTGCAATCGCCTTATTTAAACACTCACCCAGCTTAGCAAAGTATTTGTGAGCAAGCGGAGTCGGAGCGATATATTTGACCCGCTGATTCTCTTCATCCGTTTCCAGTGAAATCATGCCTTTCCTTCGCAATGTGACGATTCTGCGATGCACCGTGCTGCTCGAAATGTCAGGAAACATCTGCATCGCCTCAAGCACACGAACTGATTTTTTTTGATTCCATAAAACAATAAATGCGTTTAGCAATTGTTGTTCTGTAGCATCCAGCGAGGGGAAGGTGGGAAGTTCGCGAATAGCCTGCGCCAAGTTAATAAACTTGATGTAGGTCTGCGAGTAATTAGACGAGGCAGTTTTTTTAGGCATACGAGAATTTTAACTTGAAACAGTCAAGAATAAACTCCTAACTAACAAATTACTGACTAGACAGATTTTGTCGTTACGTGGTAACGTTTATCAAAATGACAATGGATTTCAATATGGCAATTACCATTGTAAATGGTTTGAGCATGCCTAACCAACTGTTTACGTTTAATATTCTAATTATGAATGGAATGCATGAGGCAAGCATTCGAGCTGATGACCAACTAATTCATAAAATAGCGAACATAAACACGTTTTATGAAACTTTTGGCTAAAACCAGGACGAAGCCATATATGGAATATTGCCGGACGAATATTTACACGAAGTATATATTCATAAACTCGGCGCAGATTTTTCTGCATGCTTCCAGATGCATATTGTGAAGTATTTAAAAGCTCATTCCGATAATTACGACTTGCGGGGATGTATGCAGAACCGAATGCCGTACTTTACATATCAACATCCAAACAATTCAAACAAATATACTGCGTGTATTGAGATGGATGGGGAACCCTATCACAAGATAGGAAACTTGGATGTGTTATATAAGGAATTGGGCTACTCACTTGATATAGGAAAGGCTGGAGTGCTACCGGACGAGTTTATATGGGATGAGTATACTAAAGGAAATCCGTCCCCTTTTGCGAGTTGCTTACAAATGCACATTGTTGCATACCTGGTAAAGAACTCCATTGCATTTATAGTCGAATATGGCAACCAGTATCAAGATTGGTTTGATGTTCATGTTGCGGCTGTAACAGAGAAAAATGTTTCATGTGTTACTTGCAGAATGAAATCATTTTGCCAAATAGGAATGTCGAGCTCAAAAATTCCGGAAAGCTTGAGAGGATGGTTGGGCAGCATCATTGATAATGATAAATGAGATCTGATATTTGTCAGGATAATAGTCCACTCTTGAGAAGCTCGACCGGCTGAATGTATCGTTAGTGGTAGGCTGTGATTGGCGGCTTCGGGCGGCGAAATTTAAAGGGCATATAACCGCTCAGAGTCGTTTGGAGAAATCAGACCCACTTAACTGTTTTCTCTAAAGCCGACGTTCGCAAAGGACAGCAATGCGTCGTGTGTTGCTCTTGCCCAGCTTCTGCTTTGAGGCAATGCAAATATTTTTTTCCAGTGACTGCTTTGCGGCGGTGGATGTCGAGGCGTTGACTTCCGGACAGTGCCATTTGCTGCCGGTCGAGGTATAGAATATCCAGCAAGAAGGCGGACGATCGTGACTGGCAACAAGCGGCCAAGTGCGGATATCGGCCATGCTCGCTCAGTGTGCCAGCGCACAGAACATGCATTAATTCCCCTTTATGCTGTCCGCATGAAAAATCTCCTGCATACCATTTCATTTTGTGTCTGCGCTACTCTGTACCTGACTGCCTGTGGTTCCGGTTCCGATTCCATCCTTGGTGGTGTGCCTCCGTCCGCGAGCGGGTCCAACACGGTTAATCCTGCGGCCTTTTCATTTGACACCATCTATTCGGCACCACCTTCGACGATCACTGCTTCAAAGATCATTCAGGTGACTGGCCTTGCCGAACCCGCGGCGGTGGCGATAGATGCCAATGCCAAAGCCAAAGCTCCCGAGTATCGCGTGTGTACTGATGCCGCCTGTAGTGTGGTGAGTGCAGACTGGCGATCCACGGCAGGCGTTTTGAACAACAATGACTACTTGCAAGCTCGCCTCGACAGTTCCGCCAGCGATGATACCGCCACGTCGGTGACGACTCATGTCGGGGCAGGGACAGCCAGTTTTGCGGTAGACACAAAATCGTTTTGCGAAAAGAGCTTCACCCAAACGGATCACTTTACTGCCGTCTCGTCGATCAATGGCCAGAATGGATGGGAAGATACCGGAGGATTTGACGAGAAAGTGGCAAACGTGGGCGCAGCTGCATATTCTGGCCAAAATGTCTGGCAGATAAGCAACAAGATCACGAGTGGTTCCTTTGGCAATCAACCCCTGTCTCCGCAACTGTCCGAGTCTGCCGGTGAATCCACGGTGCGCAGTGCCGGCGGAGGTGATGCCATGGAGGCCGTATTCTGGATACATTCTGTGGCACCCACTGCCGACGGCTCATCAATCACCATCAATATGTCCCCGGCGGGTGGCGACCGGATGACCTACCTGCGGTTCGATAACAATCTCGACGCCAATGGCGGTTTACAAGCGATCGTTATTGATTACCCTGATGTGGTCAACACGGGCACCTGGCGAACCTTCGTGCTGTCGACCGGCATGAGCCGCACTGCGTGGATAAAGGTTCGCCTGGTCCTGGAGACGCCTGATGGAGGCAGCAATGACATCTTCAGTGTTTTCCTGAACGACCAACTGGTGGGCACGTATTCATCGTGGGAGGATTACTTCACTTGGTCTTTGGGCGGGAATTCGGTGACCGAATCCGTGGACCGTTTGTTGTTCCGCGAAGCCGTGGCGCCCAGCACAGTCGATCCATCCTTTGTCGACGCCAATGCACAGGGCTATTATTTCGACAACGTGTGCTACCGCGTATACAACCGCGCCACGCCGAGTAGCACGATTCAGTCCTATCGAACAGGATTTGAACCTTGACAAGTGCTTAGTTTCATTCAGAGCCCGGTTGCACTGACCACTTCCGGGAAAGAGATTTGGACCGGAAAAAATATGCCGATGCTGCTTTACAGTATGAGCTGGCAGTTGGATTTCTTGAAATGCATGGTGCGTCACCTGCAACTATCCAGCCATATTAGGACTAATTTTTAGATGCAAAAAAATGGCGGGACAACCTGAGAAAAAGTAGGGTAAGTGTCGGGAGCCGCTGGCCAGAGGTGTGAAATGCCCGCCACAAAGCGGCATCTCGTCAGAAATTGGCAAGGACCGCTTTGCGGCAGTGAATTCGCGGTTCATATTTCCGGTTCGTGCCATTTCCGGACGGTCAAAGTAGAAACTGGAAACAATCGCGCTTCGGCCAAAGCCGACTGTGGTCGCTTGCCACAGTCGTCATTGAACCCGGCAAAGACCATGCCGATAACTTGCTATTTTTGCAATTGTCTTTGGTGCGGAGAGAGCAATTGAACTTCCGACCTACGTGTTACGAGGACTCGACATCAGAGTATTCCCTCGCATATTCAGCAGCGTGTAGCACCACCAATTTATAGTGATATCAATTTTGATGGCACTCCGCTTTAAAAACCTGATACCACTTTTTGTACTTGGTTTCTCTTATTTAACTTTGTCTGGAGTTTTCAGTGCATCGTCCAGTGCTTTCAGGAATTCATTGATCTTGATCGGTTTGGTGAGATAGCGAAAGAATCCTGCCTCTACTCCCTTTTCAATATCGCGCAGCATGGCATTGGCGCTGATGGCAATCACCGGGATGTGTCTGGTTGCCGGGTCATTGCGCAAAAAATTCATGGCTTCGATTCCGCTCATGCCGGGCAGATTGATATCCATCAGGATTACATCCGGGAGATGGGCATGCGCAAGTGCGATGCCCTGGTTGCCATCACACGCGCTCAACATGTGCATATGCGGCAGTTCTGCAATAATTTGCTCGACCAGCATCAGGTTGGCCGGATTGTCTTCCACATAGAGCAGGGTGCGCATCGCCGCGCCGTCTGCTGCTTGCGGCGCAAATTTCGCGGGCATGGCATTTTCAGCGGAAAGTTGCGGCGTAACTTCCCGGATCAGTTCGATCCAGAATTCGCTGCCCGTGCCGACGGTGCTTTTCACGCCGATCGTGCCGCCCATCAGTTCGACCAGTTGCTTGGCCACCACCAGGCCGATGCCTGTCCCTTCCTCACTGCCGTTCTCCTGCCCGAGACGATTGAACGGTTGAAATAGCTGCACCAACTTTTCCGGAGGCAAGCCCGCACCGCTATCCTTGATGCTGACGTGTATGCGTTCCGGTGTGCTGATGTATTTCACCTCGACAAACCCCTGTCTGCGGTTGTATTTGATTGCATTGGTAAGCAGGTTGATCAGGACCTGCTTGACCCGGGTCCGGTCGGCACTGACAAAGCAGGGGGTGTCGAAGCGGGGGAAAATCAGTTTGATATCGCGCTGCTGCGCCTGCGATTCGATCATGCCCTGGCATTCGTACAGGATATCGGTTAACGACACCGCTTCCCGCGACAGCGATAGCCTGCCGGACTCGATCAACGCGAGGTCGAGGATTTCGTTGATCAGTTCCAGCAGATACCATCCTGCCTTGGTAATCTGTTCCAGCCTCGCAACCTGAGCGGGCGTTGGCGGCGGTGAACCGACTTCCAGCAACTGGGTGAAACCGAGGATCGCATTGAGCGGGGTGCGCAGCTCATGGCTCATGTTGGAAAGGAAAATCGATTTGGCGAGGTTGGCTTTTTCAGCCATGAACTTTGCGCTCTCCAACTCGGCATTATTATCCTGCAGCACCTTGTCCAGAATTATGCGTTCGGTGATGTCGCGCGCGGCGGCGAACACGCCCTGCAGCTTCCCGTTACGATCGAAGAAAGTGGTCGCGTTGTAGGACACTACCGTTTCCTTGCCGCCCCTGGCGCGCGCGGTGAGCTCGTAGTTGGTGATCTTCTTTTCGTTCAGCACCTGTTTGATGCCCGCCTCGGCCCGTTCCGGATCGGTAAAGTAGCTCTTGAACGGCGCACCAATCAGTTCATCGCGCGTGCAACCGGTGAGCGCCACCATCTGTTGGTTGACGTCGGTGATGATGCCGGACGGATCGGTGGTCATGATCGCGTCGATATTGGATTCGATCAGGGAGCGTGTGTAGAACTGCTGGTCGCTCAAAGCCTGCTTGACTGCATATTCCCCAGTGACGTCTCGGAACACCAGCACGGCTCCGATCACCTGACCGTCGCGGTTGCGTATCGGTGCGCAACTGTCGGCGATATCACACTCGCCATCGTTGCGTGCGATCAGCACGGTATGGTTAGCCAGACCCTGTATCGTGCCATGCGCCAAGGTTGCCATTACCGGGATAGTTGAGGGTAGCCGGGTATCTTTGCTGATGATGCGAAAAATATCGTCCACCGGGCGACCCGCGGCTTCCACCTGCGTCCAACCGGTGAGCTTCTCGGCAAGGGGATTCATGAGTGTCACACGCGCTTTGGCATCGGTGGCGATCACTGCATCGCCGATGGAGTTGAGCGTAACGGCTAGTTTCTCCTCGCTGGCCTGCAAAATGGCATTGGTCTGCTGCAGTTGTATATGCGCTTCCTCCTGAATCTCAAGCAAATGCTGTCGCTCTGCTTCAACCTGCTTGCGCGCGGTGTTGTCGGTGCCGATCAGCAGATAGCCGATGATGTCATTCTGCGCATCGCGCAGCGCGGTCACCGATACCACCGCCGGGAAGCGGCTGCCGTCCTTGCGGATGTAGGTCAGCTCGTAAATGTCCTCGATGCCGCGCGATGCCTTGAACACCAGCGCCTCGAAGCCCGGCGTGATCGCGGTGCCCAGTTCGGCGCTCAGCGCCTCGGCGCGCGCGATCACTTCCTGCGGGTCGGAGATATCCGCCGGGGTGATCTGGTTCATCACCTCCGCGGCCGTGTAGCCCAGCATGCGCTCGGCACCCACGTTGAAAATCTGGATCACGCCCTTCTCGTCGGTCGCGATGCTGGAAAAGTTGGCGCTGTTGAGAATCGCGCTCTGCAAGGCAGAGGCTTTAAGAAAGGCTTGCTGGTGGCTGGCCTCGGTGTTATCCACCGCAGTGCCGGCGGCATGTCTAATAGTGTCGTGATTAAGTATTTGTTTGGGCATAACTGACCTCTATCAAGACGCGAATAATCTGTCGGCGCACAGCGGCACGGGTATTGGTTCATGATTTTTTACAGCATATACAATGATATGCTGCAAACTTCAGGCCACGGCAGGAAATGAAATCATGAATAAATTTTAATCAGTTATAGCCATGATAAAGCCGGCTCAGACCACGCTCCGTGCGCTGGCACACATAGCCGGACAGATTCCGGATCATTTTGGAATATTTTCATGATCGATATGCATCGAATCGGTCACGTCCTTGCCGATGCCGCGGTAGCCGGTATACCGGCCGGACGGGTCGAACATCGGCTCACCACTCACCATCAGGTATTGATGCACACCCTTGGCATTGGTGCGGCTGTACAC
>DATKVR010000042.1:0-34255 GCA_035529955.1 Gallionella sp. | reverse complement strand
GTAGTTGCGCAGAGGATTTTTAGTGGTACTTTCTGCTCAGCTCGTGCACCGCCTTGACCAGCGCCGTCACATGTTCCGGGTCGGTATGCTGCGAGATACCGTGACCCAGGTTGAACACGTGGCCGCTGCCGAAGCCGTAGCTGCCCAGGATACGATCCACTTCCTTGCGTATCGCATCGGGCGAGGCGAACAGCACGGCCGGATCCATGTTGCCTTGAAGCGCAACCTTGTTCCCAACGCGCTGGCGCGCGATGCCGATGTCTATGGTCCAGTCCAGTCCGACCGCATCGCAGCCGGTATTGGCGATGCTCTCCAGCCACAGGCCTCCGCCTTTGGTGAACACGATAGACGGGATCTTTACACCGTCTTTTGCCTTGATCAGGCCATCAACGATGCGATGTGTGTAGGCCAGCGAGAACTCGTGGTATGCCGCATGGGACAGCACGCCGCCCCATGAGTCGAAGATCATCACGGCCTGTGCGCCGGCTTCAATTTGCGCATTCAGGTACGCGATCACCGCCTGGGTGGTCACTTCGAGAATATGGTGCATCAGCTTGGGCTCGTTGTACATCAGTGTCTTGACCCTGGCGTAGTCGTCGCTGCCGCCGCCTTCCACCATGTAGCAAGACAGGGTGAACGGGCTGCCGGAAAAACCGATCAGCGGCACGCGGCCATCCAGTGTCTTGCGGATCTGCGACACGGCATCGGTGACGTATTTCAAATCCTTGCCGATGTCCGGCACGCGCAGCGCCCTGATCGCGGCTTCGTCGCGCAGCGGGTGCTTGAACTTGGGACCTTCACCGTCGGAAAAATACAGGCCCAGGCCCATCGCATCGGGTACGGTGAGTATGTCGGAGAACAGGATCGCCGCGTCGAGCGGGTAACGGTCCAACGGCTGCAGCGTCACTTCGGTTGCAAAGTCCGGGTTCTTGCACAGGCCGAGAAAGCTGCCGGCACGTTTGCGCGTCTCGCGATATTCCGGCAAAAAACGGCCGGCCTGGCGCATCATCCACATCGGCGTGTATTCGGTTGGTTGACGCAACAGCGCACGCAGGAAGGTGTCGTTTTTCAGCTTGAAGTTCATTGTATTTCCCCAATTCTGCCAAGACCACAGATACTGCTATCCCGGGCCGGACAAACATCAAAATATTAACCACGGAACACACGGAAGATATTTGCTTTTTCCGTGCCTTCCGTGGTCAATTTATTTTTTATAAAACCACCTGGCCCAACTGCAAATCAGCGTGGCAGTACCGATGATCCCATCAAAAATTCGTCGACGGAGCGCGCGCACTGGCGGCCTTCGCGTATTGCCCACACCACCAGCGATTGCCCGCGGCGCATGTCGCCCGCGGCGAATACCTTGTCCCTGCTGGTGCGGTAATTTTCGGTATCGGCTTTGGTATTGCCGCGCGCGTCCTTTTCCACACTGAATGCATCCAGCACCTTCTGCTCGGGGCTGACGAAGCCCATCGCCAGCAGCACCAGGTCAGCCTTGAGTTCGAATTCGCTGCCGGTGATCTCGTTCATCTTGCCGTCTTTCCACTCGACGCGCACTGCGCGCAGTTTCTCGACCT
The DNA here is from genome assembly GCA_035529955.1 of Gallionella sp. Taxonomy (GTDB): domain Bacteria; phylum Pseudomonadota; class Gammaproteobacteria; order Burkholderiales; family Gallionellaceae; genus Gallionella. The sequence goes on along the minus strand of DATKVR010000042.1, from coordinate 32,678 downwards.
TGCCGTTGCTGCCGACAAACTCCTTGGTGACGATAGCCCAGTCGCGATTCGCGCCTTCCTCGTGCGAACTGGAAGTGCGCAGCTTCATCGGCCAGTTCGGCCAGACCAGCGATTTGTTTTCGTGTTCAGGCGGACGCGGCATCACCTCGATCTGGGTGATGGACAACGCGCCGTGCCGGTTCGATGTGCCCACGCAGTCCGAGCCGGTATCGCCGCCGCCGATCACCACCACATGCTTGCCTGCGGCACTGATAGGGTTGCGGCCGTCGCCCGCCACATCCCGCGACACGTTACTGGCGGAGCCAGCCGATTGCGGGAGCGGGTGTGAGGAGGCCATTCCCGCCCCGTAACCAGCGACTTGGCCAGCGCCTTTTGATGGCCTAGTCGAGTGGCTAGTAGTTTCATCAGAAGCTTCGCTACGCCGTCTCATGGCCTCCACTTCCTTGTTCTGCGGGATCAGAAACTCCAGCGCGTAGTGCACGCCCTGCAATTCTCGGCCCGGTACCGGGAGGTCGCGCGCCGTTTCCGCACCGCCGGACAGGATCACCGCATCGAATTTTTTCAGCAACTCTGCAGGGCTGACGGTCTTCTTCGCGTCGTTGGCCGTGCTCTTTGCCGGCGCATCCGTACCGATGAACACCGAGGTTTGAAACTCCACACCTTCGGCCTGCATCTGCGCCATGCGCCAGTCGATCAGGCCTTTGTCAAGTTTGAAGTCGGGGATGCCATAGCGCAGCAATCCGCCGATACGGCTGTTTTTCTCGAACACCGTCACGCTGTGCCCGACCCGCGCCAGCTGCTGCGCGGCAGCCAGGCCGGCGGGGCCGGAACCGACCACGGCGACTTTCTTGCCGGTCTTCTTTTCCGGCGGTTGCGGCACCACCCAGCCGTTCTCGCCGCCCTTGTCGATGATGGCGTGTTCGATGGACTTGATGCCCACCGCGTCGTTGTTGATGTTCAGCGTGCAGGCCGCCTCGCACGGTGCGGGACAGACACGTCCGGTGAACTCCGGGAAGTTGTTGGTGGAGTGCAGCACGTCCAGCGCTTCGCGCCAGTTGCCGCGATACACCAGATCGTTCCAGTCCGGGATGATGTTGTTGACCGGACAACCCGTGGTGCAGAACGGGATGCCGCAATCCATGCAGCGTGCGCCCTGTGTTTTCGCCTGCTCGTCGTTCAGGTGCAGCACGAACTCGTTGTAGTTCTGGCGGCGATCTGCCACGGGCAAGCTGGCTTCGCTGAGGCGCTTGAACTCCATGAAACCGGTTGGCTTACCCATTATGAACACCTCTGCAAATCCGTTTTGCGGGCAAATCGCTGCGTCGCGTGCTCACTCGCTCCTCTCCTATCCATTCGATATGTCTCGTCGCTCGCTGTGCGGCTTCTTGCGCTTTATCCCGCAAAGCCGAATTTTCAGAGATCTTCATTATGCGGCCTCCTTTTGCTTGACTTGTTGCGCCGCCATTTCCTGCAAGGCGCGCCGGTATTCGGTCGGCATTACCTTGGTGAACTTGGGCAAATAAACCGGCCAGTTATCCAGAATCTGCCTGGCGCGCGGGCTGCCGGTATAGCGCAGGTGTTTTTCGATCTGTCCGCGCAAAGCCTGTTCGTCAGCCTGGTTGAGGTGATTGAAGTGCACGCGGCCATGGCTTTCCGGCATATCATCCGTGCTGTCCAGCGTGGCCAATTCTTCCGGCACCGGCTCGAGTTGCACCATGGACATGTTGCAGCGTTTCTCGAAGCTGCCGTCTTCATCCAGCACGTACGCCACGCCGCCCGACATACCCGCGGCGAAGTTGCGTCCGGTTTGCCCCAGCACGATCACCATACCGCCGGTCATGTATTCGCAACCATGATCGCCCAGACCTTCCACGACGGCGATCGCGCCGGAGTTGCGCACCGCGAAGCGCTCGCCCGCGACGCCGGAAAAATAACATTCGCCGGAAGTCGCGCCGTACAACACGGTGTTTCCAACGATGATGTTCTCATGCGAGACCAGCCTGGAGCCGGCAGGCGGCATGATGCTGATGCGTCCTCCGCACAGCCCTTTGCCCACATAATCGTTGCCTTCGCCGCGCAATTCGAATGAAATACCCCGCGCCAGAAAAGCGGCAAAGCTCTGTCCGGCCGTGCCGTTGAATTTCACCGTAATGGTGTCTTCCGGCAAACCGGCCTGACCGTAACGCTTGGCGACTTCGTGCGACAACATGGTACCGACGGTGCGGTTTACGTTGCGGATAGCGCTGTCGATTACCACGGCTTGTTTGTTGTTCAGCGCATTTTGCGCTGCGGCGATCAGCTTGTTATCCAGCGCTTTTTCCAATTCGTGATCCTGCGTATCGGTGTGATGGCGTGACACGCTGGCCGCCATCTCCGGCTGGTGGAACACTCTTGAGAAATCCAGGCCCTGTGCCTTCCAGTGGGCGATGCCGTGCTTCACATCAAGCAGATCGCTGCGCCCGATCAGGTCATCGAATTTGCGGATGCCCATTTGCGCCATCAATTCGCGAACTTCTTCGGCAACAAAGAAAAAATAGTTCACGACATGTTCAGCCTGGCCGGTGAATTTCTTGCGCAACTCGGGGTCTTGTGTCGCCACGCCGACCGGGCAGGTGTTGAGGTGGCACTTGCGCATCATGATGCAGCCTTCAACCACCAGCGGCGCGGTGGCGAAACCGAATTCATCCGCACCCAGCAACGCCCCGATCAGCACGTCTCGGCCGGTCTTGATCTGGCCGTCCACCTGCAATGCGACGCGGCCGCGCAACTGGTTCAAAACCAGGGTCTGCTGCGCCTCGGACAAGCCGAGCTCCCAGGGTGTGCCGGCATGCTTGATCGATGAGATAGGCGATGCGCCGGTGCCGCCGTCATAACCGGATATGGTGATGTGGTCGGCTTTGGCTTTGGTCACACCGGCTGCGACCGTGCCCACGCCCACTTCGGAAACCAGCTTGACCGAGATCGCCGCGGACGGATTGGCATTCTTCAGGTCATGGATCAATTGCGCCAGATCTTCGATGGAATAGATGTCGTGATGCGGCGGCGGCGAGATCAACCCCACGCCGGGAACCGAGAAACGCAACTTGGCGATGTATTCGGACACCTTGTGGCCGGGCAACTGTCCGCCTTCGCCTGGCTTGGCACCCTGCGCCATCTTGATCTGGATCAGGTCGGCGCTGGCAAGATATTCGGCGGTAACGCCGAAACGCCCCGATGCCACCTGCTTGATGCGTGAACGCAACGAATCGCCGACCTTGAGCTGGCGATCACTCTCGATGCGGTTTTTGCCGATGATGTCGGAGAGCATTTCGCCGCCCTTCAATTTCTTGAAGCGTGCCGGATCTTCGCCACCTTCGCCGGTGTTGGACATGCCGCCGATACGGTTCATCGCGACCGCCAGGGTGCTGTGAGCCTCGGTTGAAATCGAGCCGAGCGACATCGCGCCGGTGGCAAATCGCTTGACGATCTCCTTGGCCGGTTCGACCTCGGCCAACAGCACGGGCGTGCCGGCAGGCTTGATCTCGAACAAACCGCGCAGGGTTTTCAGCCTGGTGCTTTGTTCGTTGATCAGCTTTGCGTATTCCCTGTAGGTCGCGGCATTGTTGGTGCGCGTGGCGTGCTGCAGTTTCGCGATGGTGTCCGGGGTCCACATGTGCTCCTCACCACGCACCCGCCAGGCGTACTCACCGCCTGCTTCAAGCGCGTTGGCCAGCACCGGGTCAGTGCCGAATGCACTGCGATGCGTGCGTATCGCTTCTTCCGCCACCACAGTCAATCCTATGCCTTCAATCTGGGTTGCCGTGCCGGTGAAATATTTCGCGACGAAGTCCGCATTCAGGCCGATCGCTTCGAATATCTGCGCGCCGCAATAGGACTGGTAAGTGGATATGCCCATCTTGGACATCACTTTCATGAAACCCTTGTTGATCGCCTTGACGTAGCGTTTCTTGGCTTCTTTTGCATCGACTTTCGCTGGCAAACTCATCCCGGCTATGGTTTCATAAGCCAGCCACGGGCACACCGCCTCGGCACCGTACCCGGCCAGCAAGGCGAAATGATGCACCTCGCGTACCGAACCGGTGTCTACCACCAGCCCGGTACTGGTGCGCAGACCGGCACGAACCAGATGCAGGTGGACTTTTGAACAGGCCACCAGTGCGGGTATCGCCACGCGCTTGGCCGACATCGCCCGATCCGACAGGATCAGCACGTTATAGCCATCGGCCACGGCTTTGTCGGCGGCGGCACACAATGCCTTCAGCGTTTTCTCGCAACCCGCTGCAGCCTGGGTTGCCGGATAGGTCATATCCAGCACCAAAGAACGGTAGCGCCCCTGGGTAAGCTGGTCGATGTTGCGCAATTTGGCAATGTCGTCGTTCGACAATACCGGCTGATGCACTTCCAGACGCAGTGTCGGATTGGTTTCTTCTATGCCCAGCAGGTTGGGTCTGGGGCCGATGAACGAGGTCAGCGACATCACGATCTCTTCGCGGATCGGATCGATCGGCGGGTTGGTCACCTGCGCAAACAACTGCTGGAAATAATCGTAGAACGAGCGATTCTTGTTCGACAATACCGCCAGGGCCGCATCTGCGCCCATCGAACCGGTCGGCTCTTCACCGGCATTCACCATCGGTGCCAGAATGAATTTCAGGTCTTCCTGCGAGTAGCCAAACGCCTGCTGGGTATCCAGCAAAGATGCATTCAGTTTCGGCTTCGACACCACCTCGGGCAGGTCGCCCAGGAAATAGCGGGATTGTTCGATCCACTGCCGGTATGGTTTTGCGGCGGCGAGCTGGTTTTTCAGTTCGGTATCATCGACGATACGCCCGGCCTGCATGTCGATCAGGAACATCTTGCCGGGTTGCAGACGCCACTTTTTGACGATCTTGTGCTGCGGTATGTCCAGCACGCCCATTTCGGAGGCCATCAGCACCAGGTCATCGTCGGTGATCAGGTAACGCGCGGGACGCAGGCCGTTGCGATCCAGCGTCGCGCCTATCATGCGGCCGTCGGTGAAAGCCACGGCGGCTGGGCCGTCCCACGGCTCCATCAGCGCGGCATGGTATTCGTAGAACGCGCGGCGCTCCTCGTCCATCAGCGGATTGCCCGCCCAAGCTTCGGGTATCAGCAACATCATCGCGTGCGGCAGGGAATATCCGCCCGCCACCAGCAATTCCAGCGCATTGTCGAAGCAGGCCGAGTCGGACTGTCCATCCACGATCAGCGGCCAGAGTTTTTCCAGGTCTTCGCCGAGCAGTTTGGAAGACATCGCGGCGTGGCGCGCGGCCATCCAGTTCACATTGCCCTGCACGGTGTTGATCTCGCCGTTATGCGCGATCATGCGGAACGGATGCGCCAGGTCCCAGGTCGGGAAAGTGTTGGTGGAAAAGCGCTGGTGCACCAGCGCCAGCGCGCTGACCACCCTGCTGTCCTGCAGATCAAGGTAATAAGTGCCGACCTGATTGGCCAGCAGCATGCCCTTGTAGACGATGGTGCGCGAAGACAGCGAGGGGCAGTAAAAACCTTTTCCCTGCGAGTTGGCCAGGCTGGTTACCGCATGTTCCATGGTCTTGCGTATCACGAACAATTTGCGCTCGAACGCGTTGCTTTCTGTACAGTTCTTTCCCCGCCCGATGAACACCTGGCGTATCACGGGCTCGACCTTCTTGACGCTTTCGCCCAGACCCGAACTATCCACCGGTACATTGCGCCAGCCCAACAACCGCTGGCCTTCGGCAGCGATTTTTTCGGCGATGGTCTTCTCGCATGCGGCACGCGCTGCCGCATCACGCGGCAGGAACAGCATCCCGACACCATACTCGCCAACGGGCGGCAGCTGGATATTGCCCCAGCCCATTTCATCGCGCAGAAACTGGTCCGGTATCTGCAGCAGGATACCCGCGCCGTCACCGGCAAGCGGATCGGCTCCCACCGCACCGCGATGGGTCAAATTTTCCAGAATCTTTAAGCCCTGACATACCATGTCATGGCTTTGTTTACCCTTGATATGGGCTACAAAACCCACCCCACAAGCATCGTGCTCCTGGCGCGGATCATACAAGCCCTGTTGCATCGGCAAAGAAGAATTACTCACATGTTCCCCAGTTCAAAACTATAAAGCACAGATCATTAAACCCAAAAAATGGCGACACACGCCGCCACGTCAATATTCAAAAGCGAAAGGGCGGAAATTCTACCTTGTCTGGGGATGATGGGCAACCGCACCGAACGGCGCGGCCTGTGAAACTACACCAGTTCTTCTACGGCAAAAATCCTGCGATGCTCGCGGATGGCGTAGCGATCGGTCATGCCGGCAATGTAATCGGCAACGGCGCGTGCCCGGTCATGCTCGGCCTGGCTTTGGAATTGCGGCGGCAACAAGCGGCTGTCCGCCATGAATATGCCGAACAGGTCGCTGATGATGCGCTGCGCCTTGGTACTCATGCGCAGCACGCGGTAATGGCGATACAGGTGGATGCGCAGGAAGTTTTTCAGCGCGCGCTGCTGCTCGTTCATTTCGGCGCTGTAGGCTATCAGTGCCGGAGCGTTGCGCACATCCTCGAGCGTGGCCGGGGAATGAGTATCGATATTGGACTCGCTCTGCCGGATCAGATCGGTGACCAGCGCACCAATCATGCGCCGCACGGTTTCATGCACTACCCGCCGCTCGGGCAAAGCGGGATAGGCATCGCGCACCGCGCTCAATTGTGCGGAAACCAACGGCACGGCTTCGAGCTGTTCCAGCGTGATCAGACCGGAACGCAAACCGTCATCGACATCGTGATTGTTGTAAGCGATCTCATCGGAAAGATTGGCAACCTGTGCTTCCAGCGAGGGTCGGCGTTTGCTCAGGAAGCGCTCGCCCACATCGCCCAGCTTGGCCGCATCGTCCGGCGAGCAATGTTTAAGGATACCCTCGCGGGTTTCGAAACACAGGTTCAATCCGTCGAATTCGGCATAGCGTTCTTCAAGCATATCCACCACGCGCAGCGATTGCAGGTTGTGCTCAAATCCGCCATAGACTTTCATGCAGTTGTTCAGCGCATCCTGCCCGGCATGGCCAAACGGGGTGTGCCCGAGATCGTGCGCCAGCGAGATCGCTTCGGCCAGGTCTTCGTTGAGTCGCAAACTTCGGGCGATAGAACGAGCGATCTGCGCTACCTCGATGCTGTGGGTCAAACGGGTGCGGAACAGATCGCCCTCGTGATTAACGAATACTTGCGTTTTGTATTCGAGACGGCGAAACGCGCCGGAATGGATGATGCGATCGCGGTCGCGCTGAAATTCGCTGCGCCCCTGCGGCGCCTTCTCGGCTATCTTCCTGCCGCGCGAATTGTGTGCGGCGACGGCATAAGGTGCGAGATCATCAGCCATGTATGGTGTCCGGCCGTTCCGCCGCTTTCCCTTTGCAGCAGGCTTGCAGGGTTTGCAGCAGAATGTCCGGCGGCACGTCGCCATAGACCACCGCTTGGCCGATCTGTTTGAGTAGCACGAAGCGCATCTTGCCACCCTCGACCTTTTTGTCCAGCCCCATCAGTTCGAGATACCTGTCTGCACCCAGATCGGGCGCGACGACCGGCAATCTGGCACGTTCGAACAACCTGCGGATGCGCGCTACATCAAACTCGCTGATCCAGCCCAGGCGTTGCGACAAGTCCGCCGCCAAGACCGTACCCGCCGCGACACCTTCACCGTGCAGCCATACACCATAACCCATGCCGGACTCGATGGCATGGCCGAATGTGTGGCCGAGATTGAGCAGGGCACGCTCACCGCTTTCACGTTCATCCGCCGCGACCACTTCGGCCTTGTTTTCGCAACTGCGTGCGATTGCGTATTGCAGCGCGACGGTATCGCGCGCCAGCAACTTGTCCATGTTCTGCTCCAGCCAGTCAAGGAACGGCAGATCGCGGATCAGGCCATACTTGATCACTTCGGCGAGACCAGCCGACAATTCGTTGTCCGGCAGGGTGTTCAGCGTGCCGGTATCGGCCAGCACCAGTTTCGGCTGATAGAATGCACCGATCATGTTCTTGCCTAGCGGATGGTTGATGCCGGTTTTCCCCCCCACCGACGAATCCACCTGGGCCAGCAGCGTGGTCGGTATCTGGATGAACGGCACGCCGCGCAGATAGGTTGCCGCCGCATAGCCGGTCATGTCACCGACCACGCCACCGCCCAGCGCGATCAATGGGGTGCTGCGCTCACAACGGCTCCTGAGCAGCGCATCATAGATCAGGTTCAGGGTCTCGAAATTTTTATACTCTTCCCCGTCCGGCAGAATAATTTCCTCGCTGCTTACACCGATACCCCGCAGGGTTTGCCGTAATTTATCCAGATATAGCGGTGCGACCGTGGTATTGGTAACGATGGCCACGCGCTTGCGCGGCACAGCGTGTTGCAACAATGCGGCCTGCTCGAGCAGGCCGCTGCCGATGTGTATCGGATAACTGCGCTCGCCCAATCCTACTGTCAATGTCTTCATGATGTGCCAGTCAGTTTGAAAGGTGGTTTCTTTTGAATGCATCTATTTCATCCACCAGGCGCAGCATCAGGGAATGAGCGCTCTGCTTTCCGCTTTGCACGACGATATCCGACACCTGCCGGTAAAGCGGGTCGCGCTGCTGAAAAAGTTCAACCAGCCTGGCGTAGGGATTCTCGGTTTGCAGCAACGGGCGGTTGCGGTCATGGCGGGTGCGTTGCCATAAATCGTGCGCGTTTGCCCTGAGGTATATGACTATCCCGTTCTGCTTCAAAATCGCGCGGTTATCAACGTCCAGCACCGCGCCTCCACCGGTTGCCAGCACCATATTGTCGCGCCCGGCCAAATCGCAAATAGCAGCCGCTTCCCGCTGGCGGAACCCGGCCTCGCCTTCCACATCGAATATGTGCGGAACTGTCACACCGGTGCGCTTGATGATTTCCTCATCGCTGTCCACGAATTCCTTGCCAAGATGCCTGGCCAGAACCCGGCCCATTGTGGTTTTCCCCGAGCCCATCATGCCCACCAGGATCAGGTTGCCTGAGTCAAGCTTGCGTTCGCTACCCGTTTTGATAGCCGCATTATTCTCTTGGTTGGTGTGCATGCTGCATATTGTAAACGATAAAATCAAAAGCCCGGACCAGCCGGGCTTTTGAAAAAAATTAACTACAGCAATGTTTGGCGGAGCATGTGCTTACCGCAAACTCATTGCATCCTTGATGATCTTGGGCGTAATGAAAACCAACAACTCGCTCTTGTTGTCCAACTTTGCGGTACTTCTGAACAGGTAGCCCAGCACCGGAATATCCCCGAGCAACGGCACCTTGTTGACACCATTGCTTTGTTGCTGGAGATACACACCGCCTATCACCACCGTGCCGCCGTTTTCCACCAGTACCTGGGTGGTTACTGAGTTGGTATTGATACTGGGAACACCCGCATACAATGCCCCGACCGAATCCTTGTTTACCTTTATATCCATGATGATATTGTCATCCGGCGTGATTTGCGGCTTGACCGACAGACTCAGCGTCGCACTCTTGAACGCCACATTTGTCGCGCCGCTGCTGCTGGCCTGCTGGTATGGAATCTCGGTACCGGTTGCGATCGTGGCCTCGGTCTGGTCCGATGTCACGACGCGGGGACTGGAAATGATCTTGCCCTTGCTGTCGGTTTCAAGCGCGGTCAGCTCAACCGACAGCAATTTGCTAGCTGCACTGTTGAATAACAGCATGGAGAACGTACCGGCAGTACCCGCCGATGGCAGATTGACGTTGGGCGTGTTGGCGGGCATGGTCGTCCCAGCTAATGGCCCGCCGACAACTGAATTTGCCCCTATGTTGCCGAATAATCTCGAGCTGTTACCTACCGAGAATGCGTCATTGGAGTTATATCCCAACCTTACGCCAAGATTTTTGCTGAAGTTGTCCGTTGCCTCAACGATGCGTGCTTCGATCATCACCTGGCGCACCGGCACATCAATCTGCTTGATCAGTTTGCGCACCTCATCAAGACGATCGGGCGTGTCCTGAACGAACAGGGTATTGGTGCGCGCATCAACCACAGCGCTCCCGCGTTTGGACAGGATACGTTGCTTGTCGCTCGACAAAAGCGTGGCGATTGCATCGGCTTTTTGATAGCTGATCTGGAAGCTCTCGGTGCGCAGATCCTGCAACTCGGAAATTTCCTGGTGCGACGTCAATTCCAGCTTTTCCTTGGCAGCAATCTCGGCACTTGGCGCAACCTGGATCACATTCCCGATCTTGCGCATGGCCAATCCCCGGCTCTGCAGTATGATATCGAGTGCCTGATCCCACGGCACATCCTTGAGGCGAAGCGTGATGTTGCCGCTCACGGTATCGCTGATCACCATGTTTGTTCCGGTGAAATCTGCAATCACATTCAACGCTTCACGTACGTCTATTTTCTGGAAATTCAAGGTCAGCTTCGCGCCCTTGTACCCGGTGCCCCCCTGTGCCAATTTGTCGGGATTGGCCGTGACCGGCCTCACTTCGACAATGAATTTATTGTCGGTTTGGTAGGCCGAATCCTCCCAGTTTCCGGTTGGTGCGATCACCATACGCACGTTGTCACCCTGCGCATAGGTATCCACATCTTGCACCGGTGTTGCAAAATCAACCACATCCAGTTTGCGCTGCAAATTCCGCGGCAGGCTGGTTTTAAGGAAATTGACTATCAACAAGGTTCCCTGTTGCTTGATATCAATCCCGATGCCCGGATCGGAGAGATCGACTTCGATGCGTCCTTCGCCATTCTTGCCACGATGAAAAGCGATGTCGCGCAGCTCGTGTTGTTGCGCCCCTTCCTTTGCCTCGGCAAAACGCGATGTTTTGCTTGCCACCATATCAGCCGATTTGTTATGCAGGGTGAGCAGCAGGTTTTTGCCGTCGAGCTTGCTGTCGTAAGTCAGCATTTGGTCAAGGTTAACCACCAGTCGTGTGCGGTTCCCGGCCTGGACAATATTGGCGCTGCGCAAATTTCCTTCACTGAACTCCTGAACCGATTTGCCCAAGCCATTTGCCGTATTGGGGAAATCAAAAACGATGCGCGGCGGTGTATTGATCGTGAATGAAGCCGGCAATCTTGCCAGCGGCTGAGTCAGTTTAACCTTGATGATTGTGACTCCGTTCCCGGTGCTGACGCTCAACCCCGAAATGCTGTTCTGGTCATCGGCCTGGGCTGGTGCGCCAAAGACAAACAATGCGATCAGCATGAGCGACAACCGGACCGCGCTTCGAGCAAGCCTGTTCATGAAATTTCCGGAAATTCCGAATTGAAGCGATGGTTTCTGGAATTCGCCTGTACAAGCACAGGATCTTGCGCCCCCGGGGCGAACACACTGGCCCGCTCCTTGCGTGAGAATTCGTCCAATGAACGAATTTTTCGCGGTGTCAGTAAACTGTTTCATCATTTTGCTCCTAATCATTCAATTAACTGCAGGCTGCTCATGCGCTCGGTCCAGTCACCGGAACTGTCCTGCACCGTCTCTTTGATATCAACCTCGGTTTCGGTCACGCTCTCGATCAAACCAAAGTTCATTCCAATGTGATTGCCGGCTTTAACCCGATACAGTTTGGAATCCGGGGCGCGTATCACCGCATAACCCACCTTGTTCATGTAAAGGTAGCCGACCATTTTGAGACTTTCGAGCGGAAACTCCTCGAGTGCCTCTTTGGGACGATTGAAGTCCGGCTGGTTAATTCCCGTCCCGGCGCCCGCCCGCGATTCCGGTTTGCGCGGTTTGAACGGGTCCGGTAAATTGGTATCGTTGTTGTAGGCAAAATACTCGTACGGCTTCACTTCCGGCGGAGGCTGGATCTTTCCGCGCATGTCCGCTCCGGAATTTTTTACGAAATCGCGCAAATCCTGGAATTCATCGCCCCCGCAACCTGCCAGCAACAGCGAAACAAGCGCAATATATATCATCGGTTTCATTATCGCCGCGCCCCCTTCCGTTTGGCGGCATTTTGCGAGTCCACTTCGGCTTGATCCAGGTAGCGGAAGGTTTTCGCTGTAGCGCTCATGGACAACACATTGCCCGCAGGGGTTATAGATATATTATTCAGGGTTACGATGCGCGGCAGCATTGCGATGTCGCTGGAAAACTTTCCGATGTCATCATAACTCCCCGTTACCTTTATGGTAATCGGCTGTTCGGCAAATGCCCCTTCCTTCACTTCGGGCCCAGGCTTGAAAAGATCAAACTGCAATCCACGGCCCAATCCAGCCTGGTTGATATCGGTCAACAGGGCATCCATTTCAGATTTGCTCGGCAGTTGTTTAAGCAGCGCACCAAATGATTCCTGGGTTTCGGTAAGCTGTTTCTTGATCAGATCAAGGTTGATCGCCTCTCTTTTTTTATTCAGAAAGGTTTCTTTCAGCTGGCCTTCCTGTTGCCGTGCATTGTTCAGGGTTGCCCATTGGTCCTGCCAAATGAAAAATGCGCCCGCCACAACAACGGCGATGAACATCGCCAGGAACGCAATGATTTTCGCAAGCCATGGCCATGCACCCGGCGTCTTTGGATTCAGGCTTTTCAGGTCGATCAAACTATTTTTCAGGTCATCCAGGTTCATCATGGCACCTTAACGCTTTGTTCCGGAAGGTTTGCCCGGGGTCGGAGGGTTGGACGGCTTTTGCTGTTTGGTCAGATTGAAGGTCAACGAAAATTCGTTGATGCGCCGGCCGCCCACACTGGTAGCATGAATTTCTATCAACGTGGCAGAATCCAGCCACGGCGAGTCATCAATCGCCCGCATCAAAGTTGAGACACGCGCATTGGACTGGGCGTAGCCAACGATGTAGATTTTGTTGCCTGTCTGCTTCAGCGTGTTCAGATATACCCCGTCAGGCAAAATGCGCAACATCTGATCCAGCAGATGCACCACGTCTGACCGCGTGCTTTGCAGGTTCTCCACTACATTCTTGCGTGCCAGCAAAGCCTGCGTTTGTTCGCGGAGCTTTCTTATTTCTGCAATTTGCTTGTCCAGTAACGCCGTTTGCTGCTTCAGGTAGTCATTGCGCCTGTTCTGATAGGATATCTGAGAATCAATTGCTACCTGGACGACGCCTACCAGGAGGGCCCCCAGCGCTAGTGAAATTACGCTGAGTGCGATAAATTGAATTTGGCGGGCACGGCGTTTTTCAGCACGATGGGGCAGAAGGTTTATGCGTATCACGATGGGTCAAACCTCCGCATAGCCAGACCGCAGGCAATAATCAACGAGGGTGCATCCGTCTGCAATTGCCGCGGTTTGATCCGGCTCGACAGCTTCATCAGCGCAAACGGGTTTGCCACCATGGTGCTGACTTGGGTGCGTGTCGCAACCGCATCATCCAGTCCGGGCAATGACGCGCATCCGCCGGAAAGAACAACGTAATCCACCTCATGGTATTGGGTAGAGGTAAAGAAAAATTGCAATGCGCGCGCAATTTCGGTCACCACGTTTTCACGGAAGGGCGACAAAACGTCGCTCTCATAATTGTCCGGCAAACCTCCATTGCGTTTGGCTGATTCCGCCTCCTCGGCAGACAAACCAAACACGCTTTGTATCTGTTCGGTCAATTGGTCTCCCCCAACCTGCTGGTCTCGGGAGTAGACCGATTGCCCGTTGCGCAACACATTGACGTTCATCACGTTCGCGCCGATATCGATCAATGCCACGCACTTGTCTGCTGCGGCATCCGGAAGTTGAACACTGATCTGTTCGAAGGCCATCTCGGCCGCATAAGGCTCGACATCCATGACCAAGGTTTTAAGTCCGGCCAACTGGGCTGCGGCAACACGGTCCTCAACGTTCGCCTTGCGAGACGCGGCCAGCAACACTTCCAACTCGTCGGGGTTTTCGGGCGAGATGCCGATCACTTGAAAGTCGAGGTTAACCTCTTCCAATGCAAACGGAATGTACTGATTGGCTTCAGATTCGACCTGATATTCCAAATCCTCTTCGCGCAATCCCGCGGGTAGCAATATCTTCTTGGTTATCACTGCCGCCGCGGGCAGTGCCATGCTTACATTCCTTATTCGCGTGCCCATGCGCTTCCAGGCCCGCTGCATACTTTCAGACACGGCTTCTAGATTGTTGATATTGCCATCCGTTATTGCATCTTTGGGCAGCAACTCGATTGCATATCGCTCAATGGTATAGCCGCCATTCTTGGGCAATGCGCTCAGCTCGACCATCTTGACTGATGACGCGCTGATATCAACCCCGATCAACGGTGGTGATTTGGCCCACAGGAAATCAAGCGGTATGTCAAAATTTACTTTAAGCATTGACTGGTTAGCGCTCTATTTGTATAAAGTGGTTTAAATCCTAGCAATAAGCATAAATTGTGTAAAGCTATTTTTAGGGGTTATTTATCTCCTCAGAGCCGATATAATTAGCTGCACCATATCACTGTTAATTTATTTCGGACAACCACACATGTCTTTACGTCGCTGGCCTCCCTTTGTTCTTGCCATTCTCACCTTGTTTCTGCTTCCCACCATACTGCTCGGCATGGCGGCGATAATTACCTATCCGGCTCTCCCTTCTCTGGAAGTTCTGACCGACTATCGCCCAAAAATACCGCTGCGCATCTACAGCGCGGATAATACGTTGCTGGGAGAATTCGGGGAAGAGCGCCGCGCGCTGGTCAAGATAGCCGACGTGCCGGATGTGATGAAACATGCCATTCTTGCCGCCGAAGACGATCGATTTTATGAGCACGGCGGGATAGATTACATGGGTGTGATCCGCGCTGCGATGTCCAATTTCACTGCCGGCTCCATAAGACAGGGCGCCAGCACCATCACCATGCAGGTTGCGCGCAATTTTTTCCTTACCAAGGCAAAAACATGGAGACGCAAATTCGATGAGGTCCTGCTTACGCTGAAGATCGAACATAATTTGAGCAAAGACGATATCTTGCAGCTCTATATCAACCAGATTTATCTTGGCCAGCGCGCTTATGGTTTTGCCATGGCTTCACAGGTTTACTTTGGCAAACCGCTTTCTCAGCTCACGATTGCCGAAGCGGCCATGCTGGCCGGACTGCCCAAAGCCCCTTCTGCATACAATCCCGTGGTCAATCCGAAGCGCGCCAAACTTCGCCAGCTTTATGTTCTGCGCCGCATGCATGACTTGAAATATATCAGCGATGAACAATACCAGCTTGCCCAGCAGCAGCCCATCGTGACCGTGAGCGGCGGCCAGGAATTCAGCGTAAAAGCGGATTATCTTTCGGAAATGGTTCGCCAGGCTGTTTATGACCAGTACAAGGAAGATGCCTATACCCAGGGACTGAAGGTTTACACCACGATCAGGGACAAGGATCAACTCGCCGCCTATCAAGCCGTACGTCTGGGCGTTATGGAATACGACCGCCGCCAGGGATATCGCGGGCCGGAGGGTTTCGTTGACTTGCATGGCGACATCAACAACACCGACCAAATGGATGAAGCTTTGCAGAACGTCGTCGACAGTGACGACTTGATTCCCGCTGTTGTTCTGGAAGCAACACCCAAATTGATTCGCGCCTATTGCAAGGGGGGCGAAATTGTCGAAGTCAGCGGGGATGCCTTGCATTTCGCCCAAGCTGCTTTGAACCAGAAAGTCGCACCGAACCAGCGCATCCGTACCGGCTCTATCATCCGCTTGCACAAGGATGACAAAGGCGCATGGCAAATAACCCAAATGCCACAAGTAGAAGCGGCATTTGTATCGGGGGATCCGCGCACTGGCGCAATTTATTCGCTGGTTGGCGGCTTCGATTTCAACCAAAACCAATTCAATCACATCACCCAGGCGTGGCGGCAGCCCGGCTCAAGTTTCAAACCTTTTGTTTATTCCGCCGCGCTGGAAAAAGGCTTCACCCCTGCCACCATAATCAATGATGCGCCGTTAATTTTCGATGCGGAACAAACCGGCAACCAGCCTTGGGAACCGAAGGACTACGACGGAAAATTCGAGGGTCCGATGAGCATGCGAGAAGGCCTGATCAAATCAAAAAACCTGGTTTCGATACGCATATTGCAATCCATCACTCCGGAGTATGCGCACGACTATATTACCCGATTTGGTTTTGATCCGACCAAGTACCCGGCCTACCTGACCATGGCGCTGGGAGCGGGTTCCGTCACGCCGCTGGAAATGTTGACCGGCTATTCTGTATTTGCCAACGGCGGTTATCTCGTCAATCCCTATTTTATTCAGCGCATCGAAGATGCACAGGGCACCGTGCTCTACCAGGCAAAACCTGAAGTGCCTGGGGATGGCGCGAAACAGGTCATCTCTGTACGCAACGCCTACACCATGGTCAGCATGCTGCAGGACGTGGTCAAGCATGGAACGGGCATTCATGCCATGCAACTTGGCCGGCAAGACCTGGCCGGCAAGACCGGCACCACAAATGATTCTATTGACGCCTGGTTTTGCGGCTTTCAGCCGACCGTGGTAGGTATCGCCTGGATGGGCTACGATCAACCGCGCAGTCTGGGCGACAGAGAAACCGGGGGTGGAGCTGCATTGCCTATCTGGATCAGTTATATGGGCAAGGTGCTCAAGGGTGTTCCGGAGGCCACTTACACCATGCCTGACACCATGGTCGAGGTTCACATTGATGCTGATGGCTATCGCGATGACAACAGCCCGCTAGTCGATTACTTTTACAAGGAGAACGTCCCCCCAGAGCGTGCCATGCCTGTACCCGGCCAGAAAACCAGGCCGACCGACACCGTCAGGGATCAATTGCTCTAGAACCGGAATGGGCAGAGAACGCATCCCAAGAGAATACGCGAATCGTCGCGACCTGATGCGTGAGCAACTGGCGCACCAGGCCGCGAAACTGATGGCGGAGGATGGCATCACCGACCATGCCTTTGCCAAACGCAAGGCTGCGCGGCAACTGGGCGCCGCGGACACGCAGCACCTGCCCAGCAATCAGGAAGTGGATGACGCCCTGAACAGCTATCGCTCGCTTTATCAGCATGACAGCCACCCCGACATCCTTCATCAGCTTCGCGAAGATGCGCTCACCACCATGCGGCTGCTGGCAGATTTTCATCCCTACCTGACCGGTTCGGTATTGAACGGCACGGCAGGTGGACAATCCGATATCAACCTGATGCTGTTCAGCGACGACGCTAAGGCTGTCTTGTTGTTCCTGCTAAAGCACAAGATCGATTTTGAGGACGGCGTATGGAAGGCGCGAGTCAATGGGCGGGAAGAAACCGTGCCCAGTTATACCCTGATCGGTGATTCCGGAACTCAGACGCACATCATTGTCCTGCCCGAAAACGCCCGCCACAGCGGCAGCCGCCATCCTGAGACCCATGCGGATATTGCTGCGGTACAAACATTGCTTGCGGGTTGATTCGCTGGAACAAAATTTGCCAAACCGTCCCGTTTTTGGAAATTTTTCCTTGAACTGTGGCTCAGTCTTTCAACCACTTTGCCGCATCCAGCGCAAAGTAGGTCAGCACCCCGTCAGCCCCGGCGCGCTTGAACGACAGCAAGGATTCCAACACGCATGCTTTTTCGTTAAGCCAACCGTTCTGGGACGCGGCTTTGAGCATGGCATATTCGCCGCTGACCTGATAGACAAAAGTCGGTGCCTTGAATTCGTCCTTCACGCGGCGCACAATATCTAGGTAGGGCATGCCGGGTTTGACCATCACCATGTCTGCGCCTTCCTGCAGATCGAGGCCGACTTCCCACAACGCTTCATCGGTGTTGGCCGGATCCATCTGGTAGGTGTATTTGTTTCCCGAGCCGAGGTTGCCACTGGAGCCAACCGCATCGCGGAAAGGGCCGTAAAAGCTGGAAGCGTACTTGGCTGAATAAGCCATGATGCGGGTGTGAATATTCTTGTTGGCGTC
The DNA here is from genome assembly GCA_035529955.1 of Gallionella sp. Taxonomy (GTDB): domain Bacteria; phylum Pseudomonadota; class Gammaproteobacteria; order Burkholderiales; family Gallionellaceae; genus Gallionella. The sequence continues at coordinate 14,811 of DATKVR010000042.1, read as the reverse complement.
CAGACCCGCCCTAATTGCAGCGATGCGGCCATCCATCATGTCCGAGGGCGCGACGATGTCTACACCGGCGGTAGCGTGGACTTGGGCCTGTTGCACCAGCACCGCAACGGTTTCGTCATTGAGAACATAGCCGCTCGCGTCGATCAGTCCGTCTTGCCCGTGGCTGGTGTAAGGATCAAGGGCAATGTCTGTCATCACGCCGAGTTCCGGAAAATTCTTTTTCAGCGCGGCAACTACACGAGGCACGAGGCCGTCCGGATTGTAGGCTTCACGCGCGTCCAGACTCTTCAACGGGGTGTCGATCACCGGGAATATCGCCATCACCGGTATCCCCAGCCTCACGCATTGCTCGGCATCCTTGAGCAGCAGATCCAGGGTTTTGCGTTGCACCCCAGGCATCGACTTCACATCCTCGGCCTTGTTACTCCCTTCCAGAACGAAAACAGGGTAGATGAAATCTGACGGTGTAAGCACATGCTCACGCATCAGGTCCCGCGAAAAACCGTCATGCCTCATTCGCCGCATGCGCTTATGTGGGTATTGCCCTAGTGAATGCATGTTTTTTCCTACCAATGTTATTTTTTCGGAACTAATTCAGGACTTACTTATCTTACTAAACGAATGATGCAAGTCATTCCACGTTTCTCCTCCCTGAGCGTGTGTCTTAACTTTGTTGAGACTTTGCCCCCGGCCTCCCCCTTTGGTTTGGGGGCATTTTTTTTACCCAAAACCAAAAATGCCGGCGCCATACGTTGTTGCACTCAAATAATCTTCCTTGCATACCACCAGCGGCGCTACGATTATTTTCGCGCGCCTAGTCTGGCTTATAACCAGCCACTTGGTCACCGTTTTTTGGTGGTCTAGTGGAATGGCTAGTAGTTCCATCAGGCATTTTTGATTTTCCTGCAAACCAGTTTGCAATCACCTGTTCCGCCTCTTCCATGCCCAGTTTTTTCAGGCTGGAAAATAATTGCACGGAGCACTGTGGAAAATGCTCGGCCAGATAGGATTTTACCTGATTCAATGTCAGTGTGGCTTGTTGCCTGCTGAGTTTGTCGGACTTGGTAAGCAGGATATGCACCGGCTTGCCAGTCGGCGCAAACCAATCCAGCATATTCTCATCCAGTTCGGTCAGCGGATGTCGCGAATCCATGATCACCACCAGACCACTCAACTCATCGCGCGTTTGCAAATACTCACTGAGCAAGCCTTCCCAATGACGCTTGCTTTCAGGAGGGACCTTGGCATAACCATAACCAGGCAAATCCACCAGAAAGCGATTGTTGCCAAGCGAAAAATAATTCAGATGCTGGGTCCGCCCCGGTGTTTTGCTGGTGTAGGCCAGTCGCACATGATTCGCCAGCGTATTGATCGCACTCGACTTGCCGGCATTGGATCGTCCGACAAACGCCACCTCCTTGCCGCCGTGCTGCGGCAAGTCCTTGATGTGATTGACGGTGGTAAAAAATGCCGCCTGCGAGAAAATACCCATTACTTCCAGGACTTGAAAATCAAGTCGGCTGCAGCGATGGTCGCTGCGATATCGGATTCCGTATGCGCGGCCGAAACAAAACCCGCCTCGAAAGCCGATGGCGCCAGATACACACCCGCCTCCAGCATGGCATGGAAGAAACGATTGAAAGCTTCCTTGTCGCAGCCCATCACCTCGGCGTAGCTGGTGGGCACAGCCTTGCTAAAATACAGGCCGAACATGCCGCCTACGGATTGCGCGCAGAACGGAATACCGTGTTGCTTGGCACTGTCCGACAGACCATCAGTCAACTGTCTGGCCAGTCCGGACAACCGGTCGTAAAAACCCGGTACCTGAACCAGCTTCAAGGTAGCCATCCCGGCCGCCACCGCCACCGGATTGCCGGACAGCGTGCCGGCCTGATATACCGCACCGAGTGGCGCCAGACATTGCATGATGTCGCGCCGCCCGCCGAATGCCGCAGCCGGCAGGCCTCCCCCCATTACCTTGCCCAGCGTCACCAGATCTGGCTGGATACCGTAATAGCCTTGTGCGCCTCGCAGGCTGACGCGGAAACCGGTCATCACTTCGTCCAGAATCAGCACCGCGCCATAGTCGGAGCACTGTTTGCGCAAAGCCTGCAAAAATTCCGGCTTGGGCGTGATCAGATTCATATTGCCCGCCACCGGCTCCACGATTACCGCTGCGATCTCCTTACCGATCTCGGCGAAGGCACGCTCCAGCCCGGCGGCATCGTTGTAATCCAACACCGTGGTGAGCGCGGCAATCTCAGCCGGCACGCCTGACGAACTCGGTTGCCCGAACGTCAGCGCCCCTGATCCTGCCTTGACCAACAAACCGTCGGAATGTCCGTGGTAACAGCCTTCGAATTTGATAATGCGGCTGCGGCCTGTAAAGCCTCGCGCGAGACGGATTGCCGACATAGTGGCTTCGGTACCGGAGCTCACCAAACGCACCATTTCCAGGCTAGGCAACAGCTTGCACAACAGCTCCGCCATTCCCAGTTCGGCCGCTGTCGGCGCACCGAAACCTAAACCCTGGGCAGCCGCATCCTGCACCGCCTTGACCACGTCGGGATGACAGTGCCCGACGATCATCGGGCCCCAAGAACCGACGTAATCGGTATAACGCTTGCCATCTGCATCCCAGACATAAGCGCCCTGACCGCGCTGGAAAAACAGCGGCGTACCGCCGACGGAACGGAATGCGCGAACCGGCGAATTCACCCCGCCCGGAATAACTTTCAGTGATTCATCGAAAAGCAGTTGGTTGTGTGAGGTCATGTTGTGTCGTTCTATCTATCGGACTGGTTTCAGGATAATTCAAATTGGCAAACTGCTGCGCTGCGTTCCGGATATCGCCAGCGTTAAATACCGCAGAAATCACTGCCAGCGCATCCGCGCCGGCTTCCAGCAACTGCCGGCCATTGCCGGCGGTAATACCCCCGATGGCCACCAGCGGAAGCGCAATCTCGCGGCGGGCTTGCCGCAATAAATCAGCCGAAGCCGCGACGGCATCGGGTTTCACGGTTGAAGAAAAAAAACTGCCAAATGCGACGTAATCCGCTCCCTGCCGCACTGCTTGACGCGCCAGTTCCAGACGATTATAGCAAGATAAGCCAATCAGCTTGTCTTTGCCCAATACCGAGCGCGCATCGGCCAAACTGCCATCTTCCCCGCCCAGATGCACACCGTCAGCACCAACCTGCTGCGCCAGCAGCACATCATCATTGATGACCAGCGGCACAGAAAATTCATGGGTCAGATCGCGCAAAGCCCAAGCTTGTTCCAGTCGCAGCACTGCCCCGGCGGTCTTGTTGCGGTACTGCAATATCCGCGCTCCACCGGATAAAACCAACCTAGCCCTGCGCAACAACGCTGCGGTATCTGCCTCGTCAGGGGTAATTGCGTACAAACCTTTAATTGGGTCGTTCTTCCTGATCATCATCTTCTTCACCGCGCGCCCAGAACAGGCGATCCGGTATGTGCTGTCCCATGCCGGGACGGAAACCCGCATTCAAGGTTTGCCAGGTGTATTCCTGCGCTTCCTTGACCGCCTCCGGTACTGCCACACCCTGTGCCATCAATGCCGCGATCGCCGATGCCAGGGTGCAGCCGGATCCGTGATAGATGCCCGGCAGACGCGCCCAGCTATCGCTGCTGATAACCCCGCGTTCACTGTAAAGCGTATTGATAACCTTGGGCGTCTGCTCATGGGTGCCGGTGATCAGCACGTACTCGCAACCCATGCGCAATATCCGTTTGGCACACTCCTCCAGCGACGGGTCGTCTTCTTCATTGTCTTCGTCCAGCGCAAGACGACGCGCCTCCATGCTGTTCGGTGTGATGATGGTCGTCTGGGGGATCAACAGTTCGCGCATCGCATCAAGCATGTCCTCATTTGCCAATTCGTCGCCGCGACCCGAAGACAGTACCGGATCCAGCACCAGCGGAATATCGGGATAATCCGCCAATACCTCGGCAATCGCCGCGATGTTTTCCACGCTGCCGAGCAGGCCGATCTTGAATGCCGCAACCGGCACATCCTCCAGCATGGCGCGCGCCTGATCCACCACCCATTCAGGATCGATGGGCAGCACATCATCAACCCCGCTGGTGTCCTGCACGGTAATCGCCGTGACAACCGACAACGGGTGGCAGCCCATGCTGGAAATGGTCAACAGGTCCGCCTGCAAGCCCGCACCACCGCTCGGGTCGGATGCGGAAAAAGTCATTACTAGTGGAAACGATTCGGACATGATCTCGGGTAGGGTTAATATGCGCGACGTGAGCGCATTTTAACCCATATGATGGCGACTACCGAATACAATCAAGTGTTCAACAAGGAGATAACCTGATGCGGATACTTCACACCATGCTGCGCGTGGTCGATTTGGAAAAATCGCTCGCCTTTTATACCGGCGTGCTCGGCATGAAATTGCTGCGCCGCAATGATTACCCGGACGGGAAATTCACCCTGGCTTTTGTCGGCTATAGCGACGAAGCCAGCGGCGCGGTGATCGAACTCACCCACAACTGGGGGGTGGAAAAATATGAGGCCGGAACTGCCTTTGGTCATATCGCCATTGCAGTGGAAGACGCCTACGCCGCGTGCAAAAATATCAAGGCACTTGGCGGCAAAGTGGTGCGCGAAGCAGGGGCCATGAAACACGGCAGCACTGTGATTGCCTTTGTAGAAGATCCGGATGGATACAAGATCGAGCTGATCCAGAAAAACGGTTAACACCAATCAGCAGACTGCCTGGAACAGACAGCGTTTTCCTGGGCTCCGCAAGTTAACTTTGCCTGGTTGTCCCCAGGCGAAGTTCGCCGTATCAGCTGAAGCCCGGAAGCATTCTATTCCTTTTCACCAAGATCATTCGTGATCCTGATGTAATCCGTCACCGCCAGATTCTCGGCGCGCAATTGCGGATCGATCATCAGCCTCTCAAAATCGGCCTCGTCCAGATAAGCGCGCAATGTATTGCGCAATGTCTTGCGTCGTTGCCCGAATGCAGTCCTGACGATCGCGGCAAACAATTTCTCGTTGCCCACCGCAATCTCCCCGGCATGCAGTGGAATCATGCGCACGATGGCGGAATCCACCTTGGGAGCGGGGCGAAAAGACTCGGGAGGTACATCGAGCAACTTTTCCATCCGGAAACGGTATTGCAGCATAACCGACAGCCTCCCGTATGCGGGTGTGGAAGGCTCGGCCACCATGCGTTCGACCACTTCGTTTTGCAGCATGAAATGCATGTCGCGTATGCGCACGGCATAGGCGGCAAAGTGGAACAGCAACGGCGAGGAAATGTTGTAGGGCAGGTTGCCGACTATGCGCAACGGGACGGGCAGCGTCGCGATATCAAATTTCAGGGCGTCTCCCGCATGGATAGTCAGTTTTGATTTCAGATTATCCCGCGGGTAGTCAGCCTCCAGCCGCGCGATGATGTCGCGGTCAATTTCCACCACATGCAGGTGATTTAATTTTTTCAACAATGGGCGGGTTAACGCGCCCAGGCCCGGCCCGATCTCGACCATGTTGTCTTCCGGTTCGGGGCGTATCGCGGAGATGATGTCGCCAATGATCCGCTCGTCAACAAGAAAATTCTGGCCGAAGCGCTTCTTCGCCTGATGGCTCATTTCGGATGCCGGCGATCAAACGGCGTTATTGGCTGATGCGTGCAGTGTGACGCGCAAAATCCGTATCCTTCCGCTGTTTTAAACATGTTCATCTTTCGACATCTGGGCGGCGAGCTTGATTGCTTCCAGCAGGCTGCCGCCGTCAGCATTTCCGGTTCCCGCCAGGTCGAGTGCCGTACCATGGTCGACCGACGTGCGGATGATGGGCATGCCCAGCGTGATGTTCACGCCCTGTCCGAAGCTGGCATGTTTCAGCACCGGCAGACCCTGATCGTGATACATGGCAAGCACACAGTCGCACTGCGCCAGTTTTTGCGGGGTGAACAGCGTGTCGGCAGGCAGCGGCGCGCTGACGTTCATCCCTTCGGCACGCAATTTGTCCAGCACCGGTATCATCACGTCAATCTCTTCGCGGCCCAGATATCCGCCCTCGCCGGCATGCGGATTCAAGCCCGCCACCAGTATCCGCGGTTGGGTAATGCCGAAGCGGTGCTGCAAATCGTGCCGGATGATGTGCAATACGTCCTCCAGCAATACTGGTGTAATCGCCGCGGGCACGTCTTTAAGGGGAAGGTGCGTGGTCGCAAGAGCCACGCGCATCCCGCCTCCGACCAGCATCATCACGACCTGTGTCGTTCCGGTCAGTTCGGCGAGAAATTCGGTGTGGCCGGAAAAATTGAAACCCGCGTCGTTGATGATGCCCTTGTGAACCGGTGCGGTGACCATGCCGGCAAATTCGCCCGACAGACAGCCTTGTGCCGCCCGGCGCAGTGTCGCCAGCACATATTCGCTGTTGGCCGCATTCAGAACCCCCTCATGGCATGCCGCAACAAGCGGCACATGAATCACCATCAGGGTATTCGGCTGGATTACGTTTTCCCGTGAGGCGAAATAATCGCGTACTTGCAAAGGGATATAAAGTTGTGCTGCACGTTGCTGCAGCAGATATTTGTCGGCAATTACCACCAGCGGGATATCGGGCGGCGCAGCCGCAAGCTGTACACACAGATCGGGGCCGATTCCTGCCGGTTCACCGGGGGTAACGACCAATGGTGCCCGAAGCGAAATCGCATTCACAACTTACTTGTTTGGGCCCAGACGATATTCGATAAACGCCCGGTCACGCAACTGGCGCAGCCAGTCCTGGAACTTCTCGTCCGACTTGAAATTACCGATGGCGATACGGGCCTGCTCGCGCTTCTGCTGCTCACTGACATCGGCATTGCGGCGCCCCAGCACCTGGATCAGGTGCCAGCCGAATTGCGACTCCACCACGCCCATTTGGCCCGGCTTTAATTTGTTCATCTCCGTCTCGAATTCCGGCACCGTCTCACCCGGGGAAATCCAGCCCAGGTCGCCGCCCTGCTGCGCGCTGCCGTCCTGCGAAAACCTTCTGGCCTGTTCTGCAAAATCCGCACCGGCTTCGATGCGCTGCTTGATTTCCATAATACGTTTTTTGGCTTCGCTTTCAGGCAGTATCTGGCTGGTCCTGATCAGAATATGACGCACATGGGTTTGCGTGATCACCGCCGGGGTATCCGCGCTGCGTTTTCCCAGCAATTTGAGAATATGGAAGCCGCCTGGGCTGCGCAACACCGCGGAGGTGTCACCCGGTTTCATATTTTGCAATGCATTCATGAACAGCGGAGGAATGGTGTCGCCGGTACGCCAGCCCAGATCCCCGCCTTTCAGTGCATCCTTGGCATCCGAGACACTTGCCGCCACTTGCGCAAAATCTGCACCGCCTTTTATTTTGGCCAGTGCCTGCACGGCTCGTTCACGGGCCGCCTGGATTTTCGCCGCACTTGCCTGTTCGGGAACCACCACCAGGATATGGGCCAGATGGAAATCTTCCCCCTCGCTGCCTATCCTGGCCTTGTTGGCGAGATAATCGTCCACCTCTTTATCGCTGACCGTGATCTTGCTTTCCACTTCACGTTTGCGCAGGCGGGTGGAAATGATTTCGCTGCGAATTTCTTCGCGGAATTTCTTGTAATTTACGCCCTCCGATTCGAGCTTGGCGCGGAAGTCCGCCAGTGTGGCAAACTTGTTCTGTTGCGCGATACGCGTAATGGCCTGGTCCAACTGTGAATCGTCCACCCGCACCCCGGTTTCCTTGGCATATTGCCGCTCCAGCATGTCGGTGATCATGCGCTCCAGAATCTGTTTTTGCAGCACATCCATTGCAGGCAACGGGGTATGCTGTCTTTGCAACTGGCGAACCACATCGCGCATTTGATCATCCAGCTCATAACGGGTGATCACGTCGTCATTGACAACCGCAACCACCGAATCGATATCCCCGACCTGCTGTTGCGGATCCTGAGACGGCTGAACCGATTTTCCCGCCGTGCTGCCGGATTTCGCCGCCTGCATTGTTGTTGCCGCTGCGGCTTCGGGGGCAGTGGTATCTGCAGCATATGCAGCTTGGGCGGTGAACAGCACACACCACATTATCAGGAATTTTATTTGCATCAATTATCTTTCAGTCAATAGGGCGAAACTTGCGGGGACTGGATGGCTGGTTTGTCATTCAATTTGGTATATCCCGGCACGTTTTGCTTGAGTAAATCCAGCGGATCTGAGCCGACTTTGACAAAATCATTCAGCTCGAGTTGCACGAAGAATCCGGTATTGGATTGCAGGGTTGCGGTGGCAAAGCGTTGCGCAACAAGACGCAGCAACCAGCAGTCCTGATTATACTCAAGCCCGCCGATCGCATCCAGAATTCTGGAGTCTTGCAGCGAATAGTTCCAGCGGGCCACCCCGTGCCAGCGACCGAATAACGGCCATTGCGCGGATACATCGACCTGACGCAACCCGCCCGTGTCAACGGTGTAGGGTATTCCGCCGATCAAGGTATAGGGTACGCCGCCGATGGTAGGGTAAGTGATCCCGTTTAACGTGGTATAGCCGGTGGGCGTGACGGATGTTCCTCCCGGAATCAGCGCACCCGAGGTTCCGCGTGAGAAGCGATAGCCAAAATTCAGCACTTTGCCGGGTTCCGGACGATAGCTCGACGAAATGTTGTAAAGCTGAACCTGCGATTGATTGGGATTGAACTGCAACTCACTGTCCATTGACCATTGCCTGTTCACATGCCCGGAAAGTGCCAGCAAAATATCCGAGTTGCTGGTCGTCGCGGGGGCGTTCAGATTCACCCGGGGCGAAGTAAAACTGAAACGTTCGCCTATCATCGCCTTCACGCGTTCTTCCCCGCTCTCCTGCTCCAGCATGCGCGAAGTCAGCGCCAGCGTGAGCTGGTTTGCATCGCCGACCCGGTCGTTGCCGAAAAAGCGGTTCTCCATGAACATCTGGGCAAAACTGAAGTCGGCCTGCACCGTGTCGAAATTCGGCAATTGCGATTGATCCTTGTATGGCACATACACATAAAATGCGCGCGGCTCCAGCGTCTGTATATAGTTATCATCAAGGATTTTTTCATTGCGCTCGAAGGCTACGCCGCTGTCAATGCTGAATATCGGCAACGTACTCGATAGACTCGACGATGCTCCGGTATTATTTGCGCCCATGCTGTAATACGCACTATGCAACGACACCTTTGGCGTCACGTAATAGGCAGGGGTGTTGACCAGCGGATAACTGATGCTGGGGTTTAACACCAGACGCGTGGCATTCACCAGGGTAGGGTGGATGAAATTCGAGATTTCGCCGGAGAAATTGACGTTTGCGCCGGCGTAGTGTTGTCGTGTATCGAGCGTCAATTGCGGCGCACGGGTATAAGGCACAGCAATAGGTGCAGAGGGGTCTTGCAAGGTCTGGTAGTGCTGCACGCGCGCCATTGCATCCCACCAGCCGCCGCTATAGTTAATCCCGCCTTCCTGCAGCAAATTGACTTGCGAAGTGGCACTGATCGTACTGCCCAGATCGCGAAAGTAATTATTGTCCCCGGCCTGGGAATAATTCACATAACCATTCAGGTTGCTCGTCAGGGCCTGATCATGCTTCAGGCTGATATACGAACGGCTGCTATGCGTTATTTTATCGCTGGGCAAAACGTCAACTTCCAGTTCGCCGTGATAACCGGGCTCGAGATAACGAAATTCGTTGTTGAGCATCAGGCCGCGTTTGGTCATTGCCCGCGGGGCAATCGTCGCATCGAAATTGGGCGCAATGTTCCAGTAAAAGGGCAGCGTGATCTCGCTGCCGCCAGTGCTCGTTCCGCCGAATATCGGGGCCAGAAATCCCGACATGCGCTGGCTGTTCAGCGGAAAGTCCATCCAGGGCGAATAAAGGATCGGTACCCCCTTGAACTCAACCAGCGCGTTGTGCGCTATACCGACCTGCCGTTCGCGGTCGATATCCAGCAGCCCCGTGCTCAACTGCCAGTCCTGGTTCCCTGCCGGACAGGTGGTATAGGTGGCATTGTCCAGGCTGTAGTGCAGGTGATCCCGGATCTGGAGTGTATCAGCGGAACCGCGCGCAGCATTGTCCTTCAGGTAGTATTGCGGCTGTTCCATGGACCCGCTGTTCTTGTCCATATTGAACATTAAATGCGGCCCGTTGATGGTGCTGCCATTCTGCTTCAGTACCACCGCACCACGGGCATCAAGTTCGTGGGTATGCTGGTTGAACAACAGGGTATCGGCACGGATCGATTTCCCGTCCTGGCTTATCGTCGCGTTTCCGGTCGCCTCGATCTGATCGTTTGCTTTCCCCACCATCTTGTCCGCTTCGATAACAGCAGGGCCCTCCTTGCCGGTTTTCGCCGCCGCGGGGGGTTGCGTATTCGTTTGCGGATCAGGCAGGTCTGTGCCCGCGTATGTATGCTGCGCAAGGCAAGACATCAGGACAATGAAAGGGTAGTTGAATCGAAACCGCATAACGCGCAGCAAATAGTAAGGTGTTAAACTTGCGCAAGTTTACCATCAAGTTCACATGAGAGCCCGTTATGCAACGCCAGCAACAGCTTACCGAGTGGCTGCACAGCCTGTTCCCCGATGAACCATTCACGCTCGCTCCCGCTTCGGCCGACGCCAGTTTCCGCCGCTATTTTCGGGTTACGTTTCAGAACCGGGAAAAAACCGATGTGCAAACCAGCCGTCGCGGGCCGTCCGATATGCAAGTCGTCGCATCGCTCATTGTGATGGATGCCCCTCCGCAACACGAGGACTGCCGCCCGTTCGTGCACATCGCCAAACTGTTCGAGGATGCCGGCACCCATGTGCCGCACGTGTATGCGCAAGATCTGGAACAGGGGCTTCTGCTGTTGTCCGACCTCGGCAATACCACTTACCTCCAGGCATTGGCGAGCGAAAAGACCGGTACGGCGCAAGCACTTTACGGCGCAGCCACCGATGCACTGATCAAGATTCAGGTTGCCTCGCGCGACAACGAATTGCCTCGCTACGATGAAGCGCTGCTGCTGCGCGAGATGCGCCTGTTTCCCGATTGGTACATCAACAAACACCTCAACATCACGCTTACAGATGCACAAACCGCCAAACTGGAAACCGTCTTCGCGCGCATCATCGCCAACAACCTCGCCCAACCGCGCGTCTTTGTGCACCGCGACTACCACTCGCGCAACCTGATGAAGCTCGAAGAAAACAACCCGGGCATACTGGACTTCCAGGACGCGGTATATGGCCCGATCACCTACGATCTCGCCTCGCTGTTCAAGGATGCCTATATCCGCTGGGAAGAGGCCGAGATAATCGACTGGCTGATACGCTACTGGGAGAAGGCAAGAAAGGCCGGTCTGCCGGTGCACAGCGATTTCCCCGAGTTCTACCGCGATTATGAATGGATGGGCGTGCAGCGCCACCTCAAGGTGCTGGGCATCTTCGCGCGACTCTGCCACCGCGACGGCAAGGACGGCTACCTGAAAGACCTGCCGCTGGTCATGTCGTATTTGCGCGCTGCCTGTGTACGTTATATCGACCTCAAGCCGCTGCTGAATCTGCTCGACGTGTTGGAGCCGCACATCAGACAAGAGGGCTACACCTTTTGAAGGCGATGCTGTTAGCCGCCGGCCGTGGCGAGCGCATGCGCCCGATCACCGACCACATCCCCAAGCCATTGCTTGAAGTCGCCGGGAAACCCCTGATCGTCCGGCACATCGAAAATCTGGTCCGTGCCGGCATATCCGAACTGGTGATCAACCACGCCCACCTCGGCGCACAAATCGAACAGGCACTGGGCGATGGCAGCCGGTTCGGGGCGCGCATACAATATTCCCCCGAAGCTCATGCACTGGAAACCGCCGGCGGCATCGCCAACGCCCTGCCATTGCTGGGCAACGGACCTTTCGCCGTGATCAACGGCGACATATTCTGCGATTACGATTTTGCCTGTTTGCACGAACGCGCTGCCAGACTGGTCGCAAACGGGGATACCGCTCATCTGGTGTTGGTGGACAATCCACCTCAACATCCCGGCGGAGACTTCGGTTTGAACCAACTGCGCGTCACTGACAGCGTCCCCAGATTCACCTTCAGCGGCATCGGCATTTACCGGCCGGCCTTGTTTGCCGGCATCCCGCGCGGCAGTATCGCGCCGCTGGCTCCCCTGTTGCGCGCGCAGATCGCGCTCGCAAAAGTCAGCGGCGAACACCATCCCGGCTTGTGGGTGGATGTCGGCACACCGCAACGTCTCGCCGAACTCGACAGGCAGGTGTCTACGTTGCACAATGCACCATGATCATAGACCCGACAATTTATTCCCAACGCCGCGCCCGCCTGCTGAACAAAATGCAGCACGGTATCGCGATCATCCCCACTGCGCCGGAAGTGGCGCGCAACGCCGACACGCATTATGACTACCGCCACGACAGCAATTTTTATTACCTGAGCGGCTTCACCGAGCCCGAATCGGTAGTAGTGCTGATTGCCGGGGACGAGCCAAGATCCATCCTGTTCTGCCGCGAAAAGAATCTGGAGCGCGAAATCTGGGATGGCCATCGCTTCGGCCCCGATGCTGCCCGGGAACAGTTTGGTTTCGACGCGGCATATCCGATCGGACAACTCGACGAAAAACTGACCGAACTGATCGGCAACCAGCCCGCGCTGTTCTATCCGCTGGGCATTGACCCAGCATGGGACCAGCGCATCCTCAGATTACGCGGCGCGGTGCAGGAAAAAGTCCGCAGCGGAATCCGCGCGCCGGATGAAATCCGCGACGTGCGCACCCTGCTCAATGAAATGCGCCTTTTCAAGGATGCGCACGAACTGGACATCATGCGCCGCGCTGCCGCGATTTCCACGGCCGCCCACAGGCGTGCGATGCGCTTCACACGGCCCGATCTCTTTGAGTATCAGGTCGAAGCGGAACTGCTGCATGAATTCTGCAGCCACGGCGCGCGCCATCCCGCTTATACTTCCATCGTCGCGGGCGGCGCGAACGCCTGCGTGCTGCACTATGTGGGGAACAACGCCCGGCTCCGCGATGTCGACCTGCTGCTGATCGATGCGGGCTGCGAACTGGACGGTTATGCCGCCGATATCACGCGCACCTTTCCCGTCAGTGGAAAATTCAGCCCCGAGCAAAAGGACGTGTACGAGATCGTGCTGGCCGCGCAGGCAGCCGCAATCTCCTCCGCAACTCCGGGTCAGACCTGGAACGCACCGCACGATGCCGCCCTGCGCGTATTGGCGCAGGGTTTCATTGACCTCAGGCTGTGCCGCGGCAGCGTGGATGCGGTGCTGGAAACAGAATGCTACAAGAAGTTCTACATGCACCGGACCGGCCACTGGCTGGGCATGGACGTGCACGACGTCGGCGACTACAAGATCGGCGATGACTGGCGCCCGCTGCACCCCGGCATGGTGATCACCGTCGAACCGGGCTGCTACATCCGCCCCGCCGATGATGTGCCGATGTCGCTGTGGAATATCGGCATCCGCATCGAGGATGATGTGGTGATCACCGCGCATGGCAATGAAGTGCTGACCGATGCCGCGCCGAAAACGGTGGCGGATATCGAAGAACTGATGAGGAAACATTGAACGCTGAATACGACATCGCAATCATCGGCGGCGGCCCGGTCGGCGCGGCGCTGGCCCTCGCGTTGCGCGACAGCAGGCTGAAGGTCTGCGTGCTGGAAGCGCGCCCGGCGGGTGTCACTAGTCAGGATGCGCGTGCGCTGGCCTTGTCCTATGGCAGCCGTTTGTTGCTGGATCGACTCGGCATCTGGGATGCGCTACGCGATGTATCGGCAATCCGCACCATCCACATTTCGCAAAAGCAAAGTTTTGGCCGCGCCGTGTTGCGGGCCGCCGAGCTGAACGTGCCGGAGCTCGGTTATGTGCTGCCCTATCCGGCGCTGCAGGACGCATTGACGGATGCGCTGCAACACAGCGGCGTTGCACCCATCTACGGCGCCAGCGTCACCACGCTTACCAGCGAAACCGATCATGCCGTAATCAGCTATCAGCAGGATGGGGTTGAACACACGCTGCACACCCGCCTCGCGGCGGTTGCCGACGGCGGAAAATTGATGGCACAGCAATTTCCGCCAAAACTGCGCGACTACGGACAAAGCGCGCTGATCACCCACATCACCTGTTCCGCGCCGCTGCACACTTCCGCGCAAGGGGGACGCCGCGGGGTGCCCGGAACCTCCGGTTCCACCCTCGCGCAGACCGCATTCGAGCGCTTCACACCGCAGGGACCGCTGGCATTGCTGCCGTTCAAGAATGGCTACGAGCTGGTCTGGACCGCGCCGCACCAAACCGCGCAGGACATGCTGTCCTGGGACGATGCGAAGTTCCTGGATGAGTTGCACCAGCACTTCGGTGACCGGGTCGGGGAATTTCTGACGGTGAGCAAGCGCACCTGCTTCCCGCTCGGCCTCAGGCGCGCACCACAACAGACGCCGATGCCGCATGTCGTGCTGCTCGGCAACGCCGCGCAAACCCTGCACCCGGTCGCCGGACAGGGATTCAACATGGGACTGCGCGACGCGTGGGAACTGTCGCAAAAAATTCTCGATGCCAAGCCGGAAGAACTGGGAACCGAGAAAATGCTCACCGCCTACCGCTCGGATCGCCGCACCGATCGCGAAGCCGGGATACGTTTTACCGACGGGCTGGTGCGACTGTTCTCCAACGACCTGCCACTGGTCAGCGCCGGCCGCGCTGCCACACTCACCGCGCTGGATTGTTTGCCGTTTGCCAAGGGGTTTGTTGCCAAGCGAATGATGTTTGGGGCAAATGG
>DATKVR010000041.1:0-34571 GCA_035529955.1 Gallionella sp. | reverse complement strand
GCCTCACCCAAATACCAGGCCGGCGTATCCTGCCCGAATTGCTATGACAGCCTCACGCCCGAAAAGCGCGCTGCTGCACTGGAGCGTCAAAAGCAGGTCGAGCTGGCCAGACAGCGCGGTGAAGCACATATCGGCAAACGGGGTAAAAAAGCAGCAAGGGTCGTATAGTTTGCAACTCTGGGTAGAGCCTCGCTACGCGGGCTGATTCTTCTGCAGGAAAAAATCGCCTACCCATTTCCCCTTTTTATAGTCGATCGTCAGCCGCTTCGGCACGAAAGCCTCCGGCCTGACGATGGGAAAATCCTCCACGGGCGGCTCGACCTCGAAATCCTTCACATTACAAGACTTGGTCATCACAGGACGAAAACCGATTTTCAAATGAGGCGCGGCAGTCGCAAAGTTTGCCGCCTGCGCGTCCCCGCCAAAGCGCACTGCCTTGCGGATCAGGCAGCTGAAATACAGCTGCATCTCGACTGCCAGCGGCTCGGTCAGTTCCTGCAGCTTCCTGTCGGCGGACGCGCTCCACTCCACCAGAACTTTTTTGCCGAGAATCTCGACGGTGTTTTGCATGTTCGGTTCTCCTTGTAGTTCGTAGATTGGGTTGAGCACAAAGCCCAACATCAAAAACAAAACCAACTTCGCCGGGGGTAGCCCGGCAGCTAGTAACCTTCTTTTGCTTCGCCAAAAGAAGGTAACCGAAGAAAAGGCGACCCAGGTTTACCGCCCCTGCGGGGTTCCCTCGATCAGCCGCAATCAAGCGGGGCTGCGCAACTCGACCTGGCGGGGCGCACACCCCGCGCCCCACTGCGGGACTCGAACAGTGCTCGCCTAAACCTCCGCTTCCTTGCGACTGATCGAGGCGGTGCACATGGGGCTCAAAAGCAAAACCCCTAAACCCGCGAGGAGGGCATACCCTCCTCGCATACAAATGAATCGTGCGCTCAGCGCACACAAAACCGCTTTGCTTTCTTTCCCCTGAGCGCCGCCGAGTAGCGGAGGCTGGTCAGGGGATTTCGGCGAGGACTGTTTGAGCGCGTAGCGCGAGTTCCGCAGCCGCCTGACCAGGCGAGCAACGCAGGGCACCCGAAGGGCGGCAAACCGGGGTCGCCTTCTTCTTGGTTACTTCTTCTTGGCGACGCAAGAAGAAGTGACTAGCTGCCGGGCTACACCCGGCGGTTTTCGATGGGTATCACTGCGCTCAACCCACCCTACGCGCTGGAGCAAGTCGGCGTTGATGCGGTGGTTAGCTGTCATGGTGCATCGAGAGATTGCTTTTGCCAATATTGATATCCTTCGCAAGAGTTTGAAGGTTCTCCATCACTGTCTCGCCGCCCTTGTCCCATGAAATGATGTGATCAACCTCAAGAATTACCGTTGGGTCGGTAGCCGGTGAACGCCCCGAAATACGGCACTTAAAGTTGTCTCGACGCATTACCAGAAAGCGAAGGCGGTAATTGATATTACGTGGCGTTCGATGCCGAGCGGTGCGTTCGTTAAGCGAAGGCTCAGCGGCGTGAGCCTCGCCTTCGTTGGCCCAAGCCACGAATGCTTCAAGTGCCTTTCTCCACCCCCCAAAACGATTTTCATAAGTGCCGTTGGAAAATCGAGAAGAGCGCGATGTGAGATCGTTGTACTTGGGCTGCCGGCCAAGCCGTGTCCAGACTTCAGCCAAATTCTGGAACAGGTCGTCGTTCGAGATATGCAGCACGCGCGACTTGGCGAGGCCCGCCTGCTCAAGCGCCTTGAACCATGACCCAAAGCGACGCGCCAACGATGAGGCGTGGAATCGGCCGCGTTCATTGTATTGATCGATGGTTACGGTCGGCTTGGCAAGCTCTCTCGCGACGCGTTGTATATCCGCGACGAATTCTTCGTCTGGTACGTTTCGGTGATGAGGCTCCAATTCGAAGCGCGGTGCCATAAAGTGACGGCTAACGTAGCTTCGGAGTCGTACAAACCACATCCGCATTCTGCCCCCGATTCCTCAGCGCATGATCCATCAACACCAACGCCAGCATTGCCTCCGCGATCGGCGTCGCGCGTATGCCGACACAGGGATCGTGGCGACCGTGCGTCTCCACGGTAACCGCCTCGCCCTGCAGATTGATCGTGCGTCTCGGGAGACGGATGCTCGAGGTTGGCTTGATCGCGATGTGCGCGACGATGTGCTGTCCGGTGGAAATGCCACCGAGTATCCCGCCGGCATGGTTGGAGAGAAAACCTTCCGGCGTCATCTCGTCGCCGTGCTCGGTGCCTTTTTGTGTCACGCAGGCGAAACCCGCGCCGATCTCGACGCCCTTCACCGCGTTGATGCTCATCATTGCGTAGGCGATCTCGGCATCGAGGCGGTCGTACACCGGCTCGCCGAGGCCGACCGGCACGTTCTCGGCGACCACGGTCAGCTTCGCGCCGATCGAGTCGCCGGACTTGCGCAATGCGTCCATGTAGTCTTCCAGTGCCGGCACCACGCTGGGGTCGGGAGAAAAGAACGGGTTGTCATTGACCCCGTCCCAGCTCTTGAACGGGATCTCGATTTCGCCGATCTGCGCGATGTAGCCGCGTATCACCACACCGTATTTTTCGCTCAGCCATTTCTTGGCGATCGCGCCGGCCGCGACGCGCACCGCGGTCTCGCGCGCCGAGGAACGCCCGCCGCCGCGATAGTCGCGGAAACCGTATTTCTGCGTGTAGGTGTAGTCGGCGTGGCACGGGCGGAAAGTGCTGGCGATGTTGCCGTAATCCTTGCTGCGCTGGTCCTCGTTGCGGATCAGCAGCGCGATCGGCGCGCCGGTGGTCTTGCCCTCGAATATGCCGGAGAGTATCTCAACCGTGTCCGATTCGCGGCGCTGCGTGACGTGACGCGAGGTGCCGGGCTTGCGCCGGTCCAGGTCATGCTGCAGGTCGGCCGCCGACAATTCCATGCCCGGCGGGCAGCCATCCACCACGCAGCCGATCGCCGCGCCGTGCGATTCGCCGAACGATGTCACCGTGAACAGGGTGCCGATTGTGTTTCCAGACATGGCCAAACCTCGCGTAATTTTGCCGCGAGTTTAACATAACAGACTGCATGCAAAGGCCAACGAGCCCGGAGATTTGCTGACCAAAGCCATAATGATGACCGCTGCAGGTGGCGCCAAAGCGCCGGGCAAGATCGTCCCGGCGATGGATTGAACCCGGCCTCAACCTTCCCGGTTGCGCATGTGATCCGCCACCTTGGCAAATGAGGCAGACAAATCCTGACGCAATGCCGCATCGTCCACCACTTCGGTCAACGCCTGGTTCATGCACATCAGCCACTGGTCGCGCTCGGTATTGCTGATGGGAAACGGCAGATGGCGAGCGCGCAACATGGGGTGTCCGTATTCATCGACATACAACTGCGGCCCGCCCATCCAGCCGGTCAGGAATTTGTACAGTTTGTCCGTTGCACCCTGCAGGTCGGGTGCATGCAGTTTGCGGATGCCATAGGCCTCGGGTAACTCGTCCATCAATTGGTAGAATCGAACCACCAGCGCGCGTACCTTCTCCGCGCCGCCGATACGTTCAAAATGGGTCAGGGGTTTGTTCATGTCTGGTTCGCATATAAATTAGATTGCTGCAGATTCTACCCTACCCCGAGCGGAAACCTGGCCAGCACCCTGTAATGCGTCTCCCCATCCAGTTGCGCGGACTGCAACAGCGCAAAATCCTTGATCTGCCAGCACACCGGCGGCATTTCCGGCAGCGCTGCGTCTGTCCATCGGGCGTTGCGCAACAGCGTGGCGTGGGGTTGGTATGCGCGCTGCTCGAACTTGAAGCCGTGCTTGGTCAGGCGTTGTTGCAGCGCACCGACAAGTTGCGCCAACTGTTGCGGCACTTCGCCCGGCGCGGCATACACGATGTGGTTATGCCCCCAGTAGCCGGCGACTTCAAAACATAGCTCGAAGGTTTCCCCTTTCACTTCCTGTGCCGCCAATTGCAATGTCTCAAGCCTGGCCTCCCCGACATTGCCGATGAACACCAGCGTGTTATGCAATGTCTCGCCGCGCATGGCCCGCCCGCCGCACAGGTGCTGCAGCGGTTGCTGCCAAGCGGCCAGGTGGCCGCGCTCGGCGTCAGACGGCCACAGTGCGAAAAACACCTTTGCTTGCGGGTTGCCGGATGAGTGGTTCATGTCCGGCATTTTATCCGCATCTTAAACATAACCAGCGACTAGGTTATTGCCCTTGGATAACCTAGTCGAATGGCTATAAACAATGACTTGCCGCTTCAGCGGCTTAGTCAGTTGGCTAGCAGCCCCATCAGTCGTTTCAATAAGGTCGAGTAGCGCGCCGCATTCAGGTAAAATGCGCGCCTTGCCGAGCCCGAGATAAGCCAAAGAAAATAATGACCGCACGTTTGCGCGAAATCCCCTATAACTACACTTCGTTTTCCGACCGCGAGATTGTGTTGCGCATCCTCGGTAGCGAGGCATGGGACATCATCAACACGCTGCGCGAGGAACGCCGCACCGGACGTTCTGCCCAGATGCTTTACGAAGTACTGGGCGATATCTGGGTAGTATCGCGCAATCCATATCTGCAGGATGACCTGCTCGGCAACCGCAAGCGCCGCAACGCCCTGATAGGCGCATTGCATCACCGCCTGGATGCGATCGATGCGCGCCGCAAAGACAATGAAGTCGTCAAGCGCCTGCTGCAACTGGCCAGATCGGCGGTCGATGGATTTGCCGCCGAATTCGAGCAAACCCTGCAACTGCGCAAACGCGCGTTGCGCGAGTTGAGCCGCATCACCCGCCGCGACAATATCCAGTTCGACGGCCTGGCGCGCGTTTCCCACGTCACCGACGCGACCGACTGGCGCGTGGAATATCCGTTCGTGGTGCTGCATCCCGATACCGAGGAAGAAATCGCCGCGCTGGTGCGCGCCTGCATCGAACTGAAGTTCACCATCATCCCGCGCGGCGGCGGCACCGGTTACACCGGCGGTGCCGTGCCGCTGGATAAGTTCTCCGCGGTGATCAACACCGAAAAACTCGAAGCCATTTCGGCGGTCGAACATCTGGTCCTTCCCGGTCTGCAACAGCCATATGCCACCATCCATTGCGGTGCCGGCGTAGTCACGCGGCGCGTGATGGAAGCCGCTGACAATAGCGGCCTGGTGTTCGCGGTGGATCCGACCTCAGCGGATGCCTCGTGCATAGGCGGCAATGTGGCGATGAACGCCGGCGGCAAGAAAGCCGTACTGTGGGGAACCGCCCTGGACAATCTGGCATCGTGGCGCATGGTCACGCCGGATGGCTTGTGGATGGACGTCGAGCGACTGAACCACAACCTCGGCAAGATCCATGATGTTGCTTCGGTGAGTTTTCGCATCAGCCGTTATGAAACAGACGGCAAAACACTGCACTGCGAACCTGAAATCCTGACCATTCCCGGCAGCGCATTCCGCAAGGCCGGACTGGGCAAGGATGTCACCGACAAATTCCTGTCCGGCCTGCCCGGTATCCAGAAGGAAGGCTGCGACGGCATCATCACCTCGGCGCGCTTCATCCTGCACCGCGCGCACCGGCACACGCGCACCGTATGCCTGGAATTCTTCGGCCAGGTGCGCGAAGCAGTTCCCGCCATTGTGGAAATAAAATCCTATATGGATGCGCATCCCGGCGCGCTGCTGGCCGGACTGGAGCATCTGGACGAACGCTATCTCAAGGCGGTGGGTTACGCCACCAAATCGAAACGCGGCACGCGCCCGAAAATGGTACTGGTCGCCGATGTGGTCAGCGATGACGCGGATGCGGCGGCACAGGCCGCCTCGGAGATGGTGCGACTGGCCAATCTGCGCAGCGGCGAAGGTTTTATCGCGGTGTCCGCCGAGGCGCGCAAGAAATTCTGGCTGGACCGCGCGCGCACCGCAGCGATCGCCAAGCACACCAACGCGTTCAAGATCAACGAGGATGTGGTGATCCCGCTGCCGCGCATGGGCGATTATTGCGACGGCATCGAACGCATCAACATCGAGCTGTCGCTGCACAACAAGCTCAAACTGCTGGACGCGCTGGATGAATTCTTCGCCGGCGAACTGCCGCTGTATTACCAGGACGACAAGCAGCTCGGCGATGCCGAACTGCTCGGGAATCGTGTGCACGAAGCCACGCAAATACTGGCCGATGTGCGCAGCCGCTGGCAGTGGCTGCGCGACAACCTCGATGCGCCGCTGACAGACTGCCCTTTTGCACCCGCCGGCGCGCAAGACGCCGGGAATGTGTTCGAGTCTGTCCAGCGCCACCAGCTCAGCGCTTCCTGGAAACGCGAAGTGCGCGAACCGCTGCGCCAGATTTTCAACGGCAGCACTTATCAGCTCATACTCGAGCAGTGCAACACCCTGCACCAGAGTGTGCTGAAAAGCCGCGTGTTCATCGCGTTGCACATGCACGCCGGCGACGGCAACGTGCACACCAACATCCCGGTGAATTCGGACAACTACCCGATGTTGCAGCAGGCCAATGCTGCAGTGGAACGCATCATGCGCCTGGCGAAAGACCTGGGCGGGGTAATCTCCGGCGAACACGGCATCGGCATCACCAAATTCGATTTCCTCGAGGCGGATGAGATCGCCTCGTTCACCGCCTACAAGCAGCGGGTCGACCCGGAAGGGCGCTTCAACAAGGGCAAGCTGCTGACCGGCGGCAACCTGGAACGCGCCTATACGCCGAGCTTCAACCTGATGGAACTGGAAAGCCTGATCCTGGAGAAAAGCGAGCTGGGCGAAATTTCCGATTCGATCAAGGACTGTTTGCGCTGCGGCAAGTGCAAGCCGGTGTGCAGCACCCACGTGCCGCGCGCCAATCTGCTCTATTCGCCGCGCAACAAGATACTCGCCACTTCGCTGCTGATCGAGGCCTTTCTGTACGAAGAACAAACGCGGCGCGGCATTTCGATCCGGCACTTCGACGAATTCAGCGATGTCGCCGACCATTGCACGGTGTGCCACAAATGCCTGAACCCCTGCCCGGTCGACATCGACTTCGGCGATGTGTCGGTCGCGATGCGCAATTTCCTGCGCAAGCAGAACAAGAAAAAATTCAATCCGGTCACCTCGGCTTCCATGCTGTTTCTCAACGCCACCGACCCGACCACCATCAAGCTGGTGCGCAAGGTGATGGTCGAGTGGGGATACAAGGCGCAGCGCATCGGCTATCAATTCGCCAAACGTTTCGGCCTGCTGAAAGGCCAGTTGAAACACCCGCCCGCAACGGTGGGCGGCGCGCCGCTCAAGGCGCAGGTGATCCACTTCATCAACAAACCGATGCCGGGCAACCTGCCGAAAAAAACCTCGCGCGCATTGCTCGATATCGAGGACAACAGCGTGGTGCCCATCATCCGCGACCCGCACAAGGCCGGCGAGGACAGCGAAGCGGTGTTCTACTTCCCCGGTTGCGGTTCCGAGCGCCTGTTCGGCCAGGTCGGACTGGCGACACAGGCGATGCTGTACGAGACCGGCGCGATCACCGTGCTGCCGCCCGGCTATCTGTGCTGCGGCTATCCGCAGAATGCGTCCGGACAAAGCGACAAGGCCAACCAGATCACCACCGACAACCGCGTGCTGTTCCATCGTGTCGCGAACACGCTGAATTATCTCGACATCAAGACCGTGATTGTGTCGTGCGGGACCTGCATGGACCAGCTGCTGAAATACCAGTTCGACAAGATATTCCCCGGCTGCCGGCTGCTCGACATCCACGAATACCTGCTCGAAAAGAACGTCACGCTTAAAGGTGTGCAAGGCGCGCACCTGCTGCATGAAAGCCTGATGAAACCAACAAGCAGTGAGCAGCAGTCCACCGCACTTCCCGCCCCGACGCTGCGCGATGCCGTGTCAGTGCGCTACATGTATCACGACCCCTGCCATTCGCCGATGAAGACCTACCAGCCGCTCAAGGTGGTGAACGAATTGATGGGCACCGATGTGCCGCTCAACGAACGCTGCTGCGGCGAATCGGGGACGTTCGGCGTGACCCTGCCGCAAATCGCGACACAGGTGCGTTTCCGCAAGGAAGAGGAAATGCGCAAGGGCGCGGACGCGATACGCGCCGACGGCTTTACCGGCGAAGTGAAGATACTGACATCGTGTCCGTCCTGCCAGCAGGGCCTGTCGCGCTACAACGACGACAGCGGCACAACGGCGGATTACATCGTGGTGGAAATGGCCAAACACCTGCTCGGCCCCAACTGGCTGGCGGACTATGTTCGTAAGGCAAACAACGGCGGGATCGAGCGGGTGCTGCTGTGATTCGCTCGCGGCCGGAAAGATACCTGCGCGATTGCGCGTGTCCTGCTTGACTGCAAGCCGTGTCTGATAGAAAGTACAGGCTCACATCGAAACTTCGACCATGCTGACCCTGCCCCCCGAACCGACCGACCACAGCGCCGATCCGCTTTTCAGGGATGCCGAAAGTTGTGCGCAATGGCTGAATCAACTGCAGCTGACCAACCTGCAGCTGGCGCACAGCCTGTTGCTCACCCAGATCAACGAATTTAACCGGCTCCCGCTGAACGGCCTGGAAAGGTTGAAAACGCTGGAGTTGCTGCGCGATACGGTCCACTACGTGCAAAGGGAATTCGCCAAGAAGCTGATCTCCAGGCCTTTGCCGCTGGGTGACAGCGAACTGATGGTGTTCCTTTCCATCGTCAAGCTTTGGCAGGCGATGGCGCTTGGTTACCAGTATTGCCTGCAAGACCGCATCAGCGGCGACAAGCGGCTCGGTAAACGTGCAGCGCTGCTGTGCCAGCGCTGCCTGCTGTATGGCGGATTGGCAATTCTGGAACACCTGCGCACCGGTTATGAATTCGATCCCGGGCTGTGGCAGCAACTGCACAGCTTATATGCCTTTGCCGAAGGTCAGGGACTGCAACACAAGGAAATTCCCGACCCCTTCAATGGCGGCGTCCCACTCAGCAGTTGCCGCAACAGCTATGTAAAGATACTGCTCACCTGCTATGCGCGCACCGCAGAACTCACCCGTACGCAACTGCAGATGCTGGACACGTGGCTGTCCGAATGGAGCGCCATTGTTCCCGTGCAGCGCAGCTATACGACCAGCAAGGGCGATGCCCAGCCGCTCGCGCTGGATCTTGCCGGCACGCAAGGATTGCAGCCGATTCAATTTTCAGCGCATAAAGCAAAAATGCGCTATCTCACCATGATGCCGCTGAGCAAACAGCTGCGCGTAAACACCATCCTGTTGCAACAGGGCAAAACGCCCCGGCAGCTGGGACTCGGCGAGCACTACAACGCTCTGGAATGTATCGAACTGCTCACGTTTCTGCACCAGTGCTGGTGCGAAGACAACAACACCCGATT
The DNA here is from genome assembly GCA_035529955.1 of Gallionella sp. Lineage (GTDB taxonomy): Bacteria > Pseudomonadota > Gammaproteobacteria > Burkholderiales > Gallionellaceae > Gallionella. The sequence continues at coordinate 25,229 of DATKVR010000041.1, read as the reverse complement.
TGCCAGCCGGAGTCCCGGTTCGCAACAGGTACAACTTTGTTCCCAGCCTGAAAATATCCACGCGCTGCTGTCCGGCAACCCGGTCAGGCAGACCGTTGCCGCAACCGTTACGGCGCAACCCGAATCTAAAAACCCGCCGGAAGGCTGGCAACTCGAAAACCAGAGCCTGCTTGGCGCGATGCTTTCGCGCGTTGACGCAGTGGGCGCAAGATTGGCCAGCCGTCAATTGGTGGCATTGCGCATCGGCGACGCGGAAACTTTCATGCTGGGGATAAGCACCTGGGTGAGCATGACGCGCGCCGGACAATTGCGTATCGGTGTGCGTTATCTTCCGGGAACCGTCCAGCCGCTCATGCTACAGGCAGCCAGTGCAAGCCCGGCCGAACCGGATAAATCCGTCCCCGGGTTTTTATTGCATACCGTCCCGGCCCTGAAGACGCCCGCCAGCCTGATCATTCCGAGCAACTGGTTTCAACCCGGACGCGTCGTCAGTATCCGGCACCTGAACGGGGAGAAGCAGCAGGTAAAAATGGGCTTCAGCGTGGAACGCGGCATCGATTACGAGCGGGTAAGTTTTACGCTGTTGTAAGCACCACTTCCCTTGTACCGCCTACGCGTGGCTCACCCGGTTTCTTCCCTCGCGTTTGGATTGGTAGAGACGGTCATCGGCAGCGGAGATGATCTCATCCATGGACAAGCATTGCGCCGTCCTTTGAACCACGCCGAAACTTGCCGTAAAGCGGATTTCTTTTCCCTGATACGACAACCGCATCCCGGAAATGAGCGTGCGCAGCCTTTCCGCCAGCGCAATTGCCGCATCGAGATTGGTTTCCGGCAGAAGCAGAACAAACAGCGCGCATGTCCAGATAACGATCCGGTGCAACCGGGGGAAATTGTTGGTTGTATCGAGGAAGCTGGCGGCAAACTGCAGGCCGGTTATTCCGGTTAACACCATCAGGAAAGGGATGATCCAGAGTTCCAGTCCCACACGATCCGGCCATAGCCATGCAAATCCATGTCCGGTATAGGCAATATTGAGCAGCGCAAAGGTGGCCAGATAAACAGCATAGAAAATATACCGCCGGCTGCGCAGGCCGATATAAAGTATTGCGTTGTATCCCAGCAACGCAAACAGGAATCCATATACAAAGCCGTAGCTGTATGCTTGCCGCCGGTCGAAGGAAGTTGCAGCCTCTGGCGTGCGCAGATGGACAGGAACGACCATCGGATCGCTGGTCTCGACCCGGATGAATACTTCAGTGATGCCGGGATCGAACCCATGGTCGACTTCGAAGAAACGGCTGTCGATCGGGCGCTGTGCGAATTTCAGCGCGTCACCCATGCGGTCACTGGCAATGACCTTGTTTCCGGAGCGAAAGTAAAGATCGACCTTGTCCAGCCATGATGTCTCTATCGACAACCTGCGCAACAGGCTTTTCCCGCTCCGGTTGTCCACATCGAACTGAATCCAGACCGGGCGCGAGCCGATGCCGAAATCGAGAACCGGCGTATCGCCGGGATGAAATTTCCCGCTGTCATATGCCGTGATGGCATCGCTTATCGTTAGCCCGGGGCCCGCTTCCTTGAAGTAACTCGAATGGAGACCAAGCGAATTTTCCGGAGGATGTTGCGCAGATACCGTATCCGCCAGGCTAACCGAAACCCAGCATACCGAGAGCAGCCCGAACAGGATTGCGAGTATGCGATCACAAACCGGCTTCATTTGGCTTCAATTTTCATGTAGGACAACATCAGGAAAGCAAATCCTGAACAAAGCCAGAAGCCTATTTTAATGCGCGCTTGACCGGAAACACCAGCGAGAAAGTGCTGCCCTTGCATTCCTCGCTGGCAATTTCGAGCTTGGCCTGATGGCGCATCGCGATGTGCTTGACGATTGCAAGTCCCAATCCGGTCCCGCCTGTTTCACGCGAGCGGCTGCGATCGACCCGGTAGAATCGCTCGGTGAGCCGCGGTATATGCTGTGCGGCAATGCCGATACCGCTATCCTGTACCGAGAACACCGGTTGACCATCGCGTTCCGACCAGCGCAGCAGGATAGCGCCGCCTTTCGGGGTATAGCGTATCGCATTGCTGAGCAAATTGCCGAACGCGCTGTGCAACTCATCGCGGTTGCCAAGCAGGTTGTCTGCAACGGTGATATCGATCTGCAACCGATGATGCCCCCCGCTCAGCAACGTGCCATCCTGATATACCTCGTTGAGCAATCCTTTTATATCCACCGTTTCTTCGCGCAACGGGCTTTGCTCGTTTTCCAGGCGCGACAGGGTCAGCAAATCCGCAACCAGACTTTCCATCCGCCTGGTTTGTTCGGCCATCAGTTGCAAAGCGCGCCGCGCGTTGCCCTGATTAAGGTCGGGCATGTCCTCGAGGTTTTCGACGAATCCGCTTACCACGGTCAGCGGCGTGCGCAGCTCGTGCGACACGTTAGCGACAAAATCGCGGCGCATCGCCTGGTTTCGCTCGAACTGGGTGATGTCCCGGCTGATCAGCAGGCGCTTGTTGCCGCCGTACGGAATGAGCTTGATGGACAACACCAAATCTTCATGGCGCGCGGGAACCATGATCAGTGGCTCATTGAAATTCGACTCATGCAGGTACTCAATGAATTCCGGCTGGCGCACCAGGTAAGTGATGTCCTGCATCGTGTCGTGCTCTGCATCAAGGTGGAAATGCTGCTGGGCAAGCGGGTTGAACCATTCGAGGCGATTCATTTCATTCAGGATCGCCACGCCTTCCGGCAACGCGGAAGTGGCTTGTTCGATGTGGTGCAGTTCGGCGGCCAGCTCCTGTTTGGTCTGGTTATGCTGCTTGACCATCTTGTACAGCTGCGTAAACACTTCATCCCATATCCCGCCCGCTTCGGGAATGGTTTCCAGACGCGCATCGACCAGCCATTGTCCGAGCTTGAACAACTGGCGGGCGCGATAGGCCATCACGCCCAGCAACACGATCAGCATGAACCATAGCGCAATGACGGCCGAGAACAGGCCCCACATCAACAATGCTCCCAGCGCACTTAACAACACCGGAACACTTACCCGAAACCAGAAATCTTGCAAATGAGTTCCCCGATGAAACAACTGGTATAACTACGCCTGGCCCTGTCTGCAATAATACTTCTGCCGAATCACTGGTTATAACTGGTTGAAAACCGGTAACCGCTGCCGCGCACGGTTTGAATAACCCGATCCATTTCGACCGGCTCCAAAGCGGCGCGCAGACGGCGTATGTGCACATCCACCGTGCGCTCTTCCACAAATACCTGCGTACCCCATACCTGATCGAGCAACTGCGTGCGGCTGTAAACGCGCTCGGGGTGGGTCATAAAAAAATGCAACAGGCGAAACTCCGTCGGTCCCAATTCGACCGCCTTGCCATTTGCCGTCACGCGATGAGACGATGGCGACAACTCCAATCCCTCCGCGGCCACCGTTTCGTCCGGCATGGCCGGGATATGGCGGCGCAATACCGCACGGATACGCGCCATCAACTCGCGCGGCGAGAACGGTTTGGTGATGTAATCATCCGCCCCCGATTCCAGGCCCAATATCTTGTCGCGCTCATCGCCGCGCGCGGTCAGCATGATGATCGGGATGTCCTTGGTTCGCGCATCAGCACGAAACTGTTTTGCCAGAATCACGCCGCTGGTATTCGGCAACATCCAGTCCAGCAAAATCATATCCGGTGCAGATCCGCGTATCTGCTGCCAGGCGCTGTCCGCGTCCTCCGCGCGCAATGCCTGGAAGCCGGCCTGCATCACATTGAACGCCAGCAGCTCCTGGATCGCCGGCTCATCTTCCACAATCAATATTTTCGCACTCATGATTCAGACCTCATCTTCATATCCCTTCATAGACCCAGGGTTGCGAGAATATGAACAAATTATGACAGGAAGATGACAGCCTTGAGTTTATATTTGGTTGGCAAGAGCAAGCAATACCGTCTCCTGCCCGGCGTGGCTTGCGGCACGGTCACCAACCCGGGCGGCCGATAATGAACCGGCCGCCAACTGACCGAACGGGCTGACAGCGCATCATGCCATTTCCCCTGAGCGGTCAGGACAGTGCGTCAGAAATTTTAGCTGTCCTTGAATCATGCCAAGAAAAAGCCACCCCGAAAGGTGGCTTTTGGCTGAACAGCGCAGGCCGTGGTTACAGTTCTTGGGCGTGGGCTGCCAGGTATTTGGCCACCCCTTCCGTGGAAGCACCCATACCCGCCTTGCCTTTGCTCCAGCCTGCCGGGCAGACTTCGCCGTGCTCTTCGGTGAATTGCAGCGCATCCACCATGCGCAGCATTTCGTCGATGTTGCGGCCCAGCGGCAGGTCGTTCACCACCTGATGGCGCACCACTCCGGCACGGTCGATCAGGAATGAACCGCGGTAAGCCACGCCGCCTTCCGCTTCCACATCGTAGGCCTTGCAGATTTCGTGCTTGATGTCGGCCACCAGCGGATAACGGACCTGGCCGATGCCACCGTTGTTGACCGGGGTGTTTTTCCAGGCGAAGTGGGAGAATTGCGAATCGATGGACACGCCGATGATCTCCACATTGCGCTTCTTGAATTCATCCAGCCTGTGATCGAAGGCGATCAGTTCGGACGGGCAGACAAAAGTAAAATCCAGCGGATAGAAAAATATAACGGCATATTTTCCGGCGATATGCTTTTTCAGATTGAACGTTTCGTTGAAGTCATTGTTGCCCATCACCGCAACAGCATTGAAATCGGGGGCGGCTTTGCCGACGAGTACAGCCATGAATTTCTCCTTGGGTAGTGAATTATTTTGAGGCGCGCAATCTAGTCGTTTGCCCTCGTCTCGTCAACCTTGTGCCGCTTGCGGGATTTGATATGCACCAGAATAGTGTCCCGTTGCGCGCCGAATTGCGCCGCACCGGACGGTTCCGCTACGGGAAAATTCACAGCGGATCGGTCAGGTCGCGCCACATCGTCATCACCAGTGCCATCAGCGCCGGACCGACAAACAAGCCGATCAGGCCGAACACCTCGACACCGCCAAGTATGCCCAGCAACACCCACAGAAAGGGCAGCTTGACCGCGTCACCGATAATATTCGGGCGCACGAAATGGTCACCGATAAACAGCACCAGCATGCCGAAAGCGAAAACCGAAATCCCGGCAACCGTGCTTCCCTGTATCAGCAAGATGATGGAAACCGCGCCGAAAATGATCGGCGCTGCAAAAGGAATCGTCGCCAGCACACCGGTCGCCAGGCTCAACAGCGCGGGATGGGGTGCGCCGGCCAGCACATAGGAGATGCCGATCAGCAGGCCTTCCGCCAGCCCGACCAGCACCAGTCCGCTTACCGTGGCACGGATTGCAACGGCAGCCTGCAATCCGTAGCGATCCCCGCTTTCACCCGTGAGCTTGTTGAGCAACCCGAGTGTCTTCCGCGCCAGCTCCCTGCCGTCCCGATAAACAAAGAAAATGACGACAATGGTAAAAACCAGGGTAAGCATTCGATGGGCGATCTGGGCGCCAAATCTGCGCACAAACTCTGAAAGCGTTGCATTGTCGCCATGGCCGATCAGTGCCGATAATGCGGCGGGATCCGACAGATACTCGCGCCACCATCCTGCAGCCTCCCCGCCCACCTTGGGAATGCCGGACAGCCACGCCGGAACAGCGATACCGGATTTCTGCGCACCCAGAATCCAGTGCGCCACGGCACTGGCCTCGGTCGCCGCGTGAAACAAGGCGTAGCCGATCGGAAAGAAAAACAATGCGGCCACGATGGATGTCATCACGATTGCCACACCGGTATTACCAAGCCTTGTTCTGGCTTCCACCAGCACGCGTAGCGGCCAGGTGGCAATACCGATCACGACCGCCCATAGCAAAGCATGAATAAAACCATGCACCAGCCATGCGGCTGATGCGAGCAGTATGATGGACAGGTATACCCTGAGCTTGTCCTGCGCCAGCATGATTTATCCTAAAAGCAGCTGGCAGTCCGGACCCGGCAGGATCATGCGTGCGCAGCGCGGCGCGACACCTGAGCGGCAACGATATGCAGCAGTGCGGCAGCGATCAGATACAGGAACGCACTCTGCAGATACGGGATGAAATATTGGGTTACCCGGCTACTGTATTGAACCGCGCTCAATTGGCCGAATTTTTCGGCAAGCAGATAAAAGCTGATATTCGAAATCAAAAAGGCCGCGCCGGTGGCGGCGAAGGCGATTGCCGAAAATTCAAGCAGGCTGCGCAGCGAGAACCGGTAGCGTGCGGCATAAAATGATCCGGCGAACCACAGCACAAAATAAGTCGGGATCAGGAACCAGTAAGCCGGCGAGAAACACCAGCCGTCCACACCGCCGTAGTTGAGCGCCAGGTAATCTACCAGCCCCGCCTCGATCAACAACACCGGGAATGCCCAGCGCGGAAGATAAAAACCCGCGAGCAGAAATACCGCCAGCGAAGCATCCGGCAGGTGCATTGTCGTGCCGAAGTGGTATTCCCGCGTTGCTGCCATCAGCGTGGCCAGTGCTATGAAAATGGCGATCGTTTTGGTTTGGGTGTTATTCATTGCATTCCCCGAATTTGAGTTGATTTGATAACGGCAACAGTACACGAAGCCTGATAAAAAGCAAAGGCGACCGTGCCGCCCCTGCCTGTTGATATTGGCCAGTTAGCGGCCAACCTAAAAGTTATAGGTTGCATTCAGCAAAAAGTTGCGCTGTTGCATCGGGTAAGCATTATAGCGTCCGGGCGTGAAGGTGCTGGCAACACCATAAGTGAAATATTGCCTGTTGAACAGGTTGTTCACCGCTGCGGTCAACAGCCACGAACCCTCCCGGTGGGAAAGCTTCATATCCACCGTGGCGTAGGCAGGCATCTTCTGGCCAAAGGTGTTGGCCGGGTCGTTGTCGAAGTATTGCTGCCCCACATAGTTCACATTTCCGCTGAGCGTGGTTTGATCGGAAATCGTCCAGGAAGGAGAAAGCGAAAATCGTTGCCGCGGTACCAGCGGGATGTTATCCCCCGACACATTTATGCCGCCGTACGTACCCTCGCGAAACTTTGCCACTGTATAGCTATACGACGCAGTAACAGACAGCGCGTCCGTGTAGTTATGCGTACCTTCCAGCTCCAGTCCAGAGCGGCGTGTCGGCGCAAGGTTCATGTTGGTATAGGTGAGCGCATTGTAATAAATCTCGTTATTGAGATTCATCTGAAATACCGCCACCCGCATGGTATTTTTTCCGTTCCGGTAGTCGATACCCACCTCGCTGTCCTGGGAAGTCTGTGGTTCAAGGATGGAAACTTTTGAGTTACAAACATAGGTAACTGGATCACAAACACCATATTGATTAAATATTTCATCTACTGTCGCGATCCTGAAACTATGGCCGATGCGGCCAAACAACGACAAATCCTGAGTCAGTTTCTGGCGCAGCCCGACTTCATAGGCATTCACGGTACGGCTTTGATCGCCTGATGCGTATGCTGCAGGATTAACCGTATCGCGTGCCCGGTAAACAACCTGTTGTGAACGCGCGCCCAATGTCAGTTTGGTATCCGTGCCCAGCTGCGAGGTGTTCTGCAGATACAGGGCCCGATTGGACTGCGTCGCCAGGATATGCGCGGTCGGTGTGCTGAGGGTAGTCGGACTGGTCGAACGTATGGAATCATAGTTCCAGTCGGCGAGATCCGCGCCGATGACCATTTCATTGCCGGATCCGCCAAGCTGGTAGGGGATTTTTACGCGTGGCGTAAAGGAAAGCAGGTTGAGGTCCGTATCCAGATAACTGCCTCCGTAGGCCGCAAAATACGCCTGCTGTTTGTTGTCACGGTAAGAAATCTCCGAGGCCATTTGTCCGAAATAAAACTGCTGGGTGGTTCCGAGACTGACATGCCCGCCGTCACGCTTGCCGTAGTCCAGCGGGGTCGATGTCCCGCGCGGGTCGGTCACCAACTGATTCAACCCGATACTTGGATCAACTGTACGCGCACCCGGATAGCGAAGGCTTTGATTATCAGCACCGAATTTCAGGACAACATCGCCATATCCTGCATTTGTGCGCACATCCGCTTCCATATTTTTTTGTGATATGTCGTTGTTGGCACGGTAGTTGGATGAATCCAGACCGCTGGCCGTGACGCGCATCCCAACCCGTTTTCCTGACCCTGACAAGGCCAGTTGCCATTCTTTGGTGCCGTAACTTCCCAGTCCGACACCGGCGCTGCCGCGCATTTCCTTGCCAGGATGCTTGGTGATGATGTTGATGGTACCGCCAGTCGCGCCGCCGCCATAAAGCACCGCACCGCTACCGTTCATGATTTCAATCCGCTGTATCGAGGCAAGCGGAATCGACGACCAGCGTATCGACGTCAACTGGATATCATTGAGCGGTTGTCCGTCCAGCAAAACCAGGGTGTTCTGGTTTCCGGTCATGCCAAATCCGCGCATGTCGATCGCCATATCCGTCGTACCGTCATCGCTGCGCACCTGGATACCGGCATATTCCGACAGCAAGGCCGGCAATGTCCTGGCTGCGCTTTTTTCGATTTCGTCGGCGCTGATTACCGTCACATCCACGGGAGTGCTTCCCGTTACATCCGGAAATCGCGTCGGCGTCACAATCAGCAATTGCATCGGAGTTTCAGCATATCCGGCACACGGAAGTAAGAGCACACCGAGCAGTGCACCCGTAATAAACAGATTTTGTTTCATTGTCGTTCCCTGAGTAAATTCCAAGCGTCCCCGTTGGAAAATCAATAATCAGGAAATGCGGCAGGCAGATAGACCGGAATTCTGGCGAGGTTGTCGCAGATATTGTCCGGATGTGCCGCCCGCAGCATTTCCCGTCCATAGCAGCTCTCAGGCCGGTATCCGGGCTCACAAGTCTTGATTCGCCGCCTTCCCATAAGACCCCCCGGGGGGCTACTCACAGTGGCGCGCTGGCGAATCCACACTTGCTTACCGTTGCGGGGGCAGCTCAGGCATAAGGAATCGACGTTCCCGCACCTGCTTCCCGTTTAACTCGCCTGCAAGCAGACGAGCACCTCAAAGCGGCGCGCACTTTACCACAAGCATCGGCGGTCCTGCCGAAACTTGGCCAGTCAAAACCTACAAACTGCTTCCATAAATCCACCTTACCGTTTGACTTGTCTACACTTTTCATTCTATAGTCAGTCCATGGAAAACGAACTGACCGCACTGGAAAGCAAACTCGCCCAGTTGATACAATTCAACGGCCAGTTGCGTGCCGAAAATCAGCAGCTGCGCCAGGATTTGGCACATGCGCTGAGCAGCAACCGGCAATACAGTGAAAAAATGGATAAGGCAAAAGCGCGCCTTGAGAAGCTGCTGGTTACCCTGCCCGAAAATCAGACATGAGCAACCCCACCAAAACGCTGGACATCAAGCTGCTCGACCGCGAGTTGCGCGTCGCCTGCCCCGAGGAAGAGCGCACTGAATTGCTCGAGGCGGTAGCCTATCTGGACAAGCGCATGCGCGAGATTCGCGATGCCGGGAAAATCGCCAGCGTCGAACGCATTGCGCTGATGGCCGCACTCAACATCACCCACGAACTGCTCGGCATGAAAGTCGGGCGCGGCATTGACCTCGCCGACTTTAGGCGTAGAATGGATTCCATGCAGACAGCAATCGATGAAGCCTTGGCCGATCAAGATTCGCTGTTTTAACAAGAATAGTAGCCATCTGACTGGAACAACAAGCCGGCAAATTACACCGGGCAAGTCGATGGTTCTGGTTTTCCCCTGCGGTGTTCGACAGGCCTATAATTCTTTGAACCAATAAGCTTTGCTTAAGGCCGCAACCCTCAAAGTTACTGTTGTGCGCGTCCTTCGCGGACGTACCTGATGTAACCGGGAAGCGGCCCTCTTGAACCCAGGTTCAAGATGCTGGGTCAACGGCACAGGCGGGGGATCTTATTCCGGTGCGACCCCAATTGGAACGGGTCGCACTTTTTATTTCCGGACGTGAACAATGCGCTACTGGCTGATGAAATCCGAACCATCCGACGTCAGCATTGACGACCTCGCCAACCTTCCCGATCAAACCGTCGCCTGGTACGGCGTACGCAATTATCAGGCGCGCAACTTCATGCGCGACCAGATGAAGGTCGGCGACGGCGTGCTGTTCTACCATTCGAACTGCAAGGAACCCGGCATCGCGGGCATCGCCAGGGTCAGCAACACCGCCTATCCCGATGCCACGCAATTCGAACGCGCCGGCAAATACTTCGACCCCAAGGCCACACCGGAACAGCCGCGCTGGTTCAATGTGGATGTGCAACGAGTCAGGAAGGTTGCGCTGATCTCGATTGATGAACTGCGCAAGCATCCGGAACTGCAGCGTTTGCGCACTTTACAGCGCGGCAATCGCCTGTCCATCACGCCCGTCGACCCGGCCGAATGGAAATTCATCACCACCAAACTGGCGCACGATTGATATGGAGTGGTACCTCAGTTATCTGGTGCTCGGCGCGGTTGCGGGATTCCTGGCAGGGATGTTCGGTGTCGGCGGCGGATTGATCCTGGTACCGGTGCTGCTGTTCCTGTTCGACGCGCAACATTTCCCCACCGGGCACGTGATGCTGCTCGCCCTCGGCACCGCTATGGCGGCGATCCTGTTCACCTCGCTGTCCAGCCTGCGCGCGCATCACAGCCACGGCGCGGTGAACTGGCGCGTGGTGCGCAACATCACACCCGGCATCCTGATTGGCACGGGCATCGGCGCATCGGTTGCCGCATCCATCCCGACACACGGCCTGGCGATATTCTTCGCGCTGTTCGTGTATTTCGTCGCCGCACAGATCCTGGTCGACTTGCGCCCGCACGCTGCGCGCCAGCTGCCCGGCCCAGTCGGCATGACGCTGGCCGGCATGCTCACCGGCTGCTTGAGCAGCCTGGTCTCGATCGGCGGCGGCTCCATCGTCGTCCCGTTCCTGGTGTGGTGCAACATATCGCTGAGGAATGCGATCGGCACCTCGGCAGCGATCGGCTTTCCCGTGGCAGTAGGCGGAACGATCGGTTATGTGGTCACCGGCATGAACATTTCCTGGTTGCCGGCCCACAGCCTCGGCTACGTCTATCTGCCCGCGCTGGTCTGGATCGCGCTCTCCAGCGTGATCACCGCTCCGCTTGGTGCAAAAGCCACCCATCGAATGAAGACCGGGCTGTTGCGCAAACTTTTTGCGCTGCTATTGCTGGTACTGGCCACCAAGCTGTTGTTCAAGGTGATCGCATGATCCGGGTGTGACTTCGGTTACCGCTGACGACGCCCGGGCTATCGAAATATTTCGATACGAATTTAACACCTTTTTCAAGCGGCCTCGTTATAATCAAATGCCGCGTCTGCAGTGAGGCTTCTTGTTACAGGCAACACAAGGGAGCGGTTCGAATCGTTACTGTTTGTTGTATATCCAATTCATTCAACCGAGGAGCAATAAGATGACTCTGCAATATTCCCGTTTCATGCGCTGGACCAGCCGCGTGGTGATATTAAGCATGCTGACCATGGGTCTGCCGATGCAAGCTTTCGCCGACATGATTGATACCGGCCAGGCAGTTTCCCACGAGCTGGCAAATCAGGATCGCGCCAAGATCAATGCTTTCCTCGACCGTCAGGATGTCGTCGCCCAGCTGCAGAAACAGGGCGTGACCGCCAATGAAGCAAAAGCGCGCGTCTATGCGCTGACCGACGGTGAAGCACACAATATCGCCGGAAAGCTGAATCAATTGCCGGCCGGTGGCGATGGTGTCCTCGGTGTGCTGCTCACCGTTTTCGTCATTTTGCTGATAACCGACATCCTCGGCTTCACCAAGGTCTTCCCGTTCACCCATTCGATCAATAGCCGGTAATATATGCCGACCCTGAACGCCCGCTCGCTGGTGGGCGTTTTTCTTTTGTGCCTCGGCGCCTGCGCTACCCCGCCGCAGACGCGCCTGATGCTGGGTTCTCCTCCGCCCACCCTGCCCAGGCACACCGAACTTACCAAGGTTCCCTATTTTGCGCAGGACGCCTATCAATGCGGCCCGGCATCGCTGGCGATGACCCTGAATGCAGCCGGGGTTGCGGTGACGCCCGAAACGCTCAAGCCGGAACTCTACTTGCCGGACCGGCATGGCAGCCTGCAGGTCGAAATGCTCGCCGCCGCGCGCCGCAACGGCACGATCGCTTACCAATTGGCTCCGGAATTGATCGATGTGCTGCGCGAAATCGCATCCGGGACGCCGGTGGTGGTGTTGCAAAACCTGGCCCTGTCCTGGTATCCGGAGTGGCATTACGCAGTCGTGATTGGCTACGACATCAACCAGGCTCAAATCATCCTGCGCTCGGGCCCCGAGCAACGGCAAGTATTGCCCATGAGCACGTTCGAATACACCTGGGCGCGCAGCGGCTACTGGGCGATGGTCGCGTTGCCACCGGGCAAGATTCCGGTGACCGCCAAGGCAAATGCTTATATTGAGGCGACCAGCGCATTCGAAAGAATCAACGGCTCCGCTCAGGCGCAAAAGGCCTACGTTGCCGCATTGCACCGCTGGCCCGGGAACCTGTCCGCGCAGATCGGCGTCGGCAATGCGGCCTATCAATTGCATGACCTGGCCGGTGCGGAGCGCGCTTTTCGCCAGGCTGCACAAGACCACCCCGATTCGGTTGCCGCATTGAACAACCTGGCGCAAACACTGGCCGACCAGGCCCGATATCAGGAGGCGCTGGAAACCGCGCAACGGGCGGTCAGCCTGGGCGGACCGCTGGCACAGACTGCACAGGGAACACTGGCAGAGATCCAGCGAGCGCTTAAAAAATAGCCGGATCGTCCACGCTGTTCCATGGGTGCTTATGCTGACCCTGCATCAATGCAATAATGTTCCATGGTTAGCACACCCAAACAATTGTCTTCATCCGGCAACATCCAGTCCCTGCTTGATAGCGTATCAAGGACTTTTGCGCCGGCGGAAGTTGACCTGATACGCAATGCCTGCGAACTGGCCGGTCCGTTGTATGCGGGGCAGGTCGAGCTGACCGGCACACCGCTGTTGCAGCACGCGCTGGGCGCGGCCGCTATCCTGGCCGGGATGAATATGGATCACGAAACGCTCGCTGCAGCCATCCTGCATGCGGTGCCGGAATATCTGGACGACTGGCAGGAACAGATCGCGGAACGCTTCGGCACCGGCGTAAAAATGCTGGTCACCGGTATTTCGCGGGTGGAACAGATCGAACAATTCAGCGAGATGGCCGGCCTGCACAAAAAAAACCGGGATGAAGCCGCCCAGCAGGTCGAAACCCTGCGCAAAATGTTTCTCGCCATGGTCGAGGACATCCGTGTGGTGCTGATCAAGCTGGCCGAACGCACCCAGACCATGCGCAATTTGTCCGGCGCGAGCACCGAGCTGCAGAAACGGATCGCGCAGCAGACGCGCAGCATTTTTGCGCCGCTGGCGAACCGTCTCGGCGTGTGGCAGCTCAAGTGGGAACTGGAAGACCTCTCGGTACGCTATCTCGAGCCGGCGTTGTACAAGCAAGTCGCGAAGCTGCTGGATGAACGCCGCGTGGATCGCGAACAGTACATCGCCGCGGTGGTCGCGCAGCTCAGACAGGCGCTCGGCCAGGCCGGGATACCCGCCGACGTGACCGGTCGCCCCAAGCACATCTACAGCATCATCAACAAGATGAAACGCAAGCAACTCGACTTCAGCGAGCTGTATGACGTGCGCGCGGTGCGGATACTGGTAGGCGGCACGACACGGCGTGACGAAATCTCTGATGAAACTACTGATGGGACTACTAGCCAACTGACTGAGCCGCTGAAGCGGCAAGTCATTGGTTATAGCCATTCGACTAGGCCATCAAAAAACGCTGGCCAAATCGCTGGTTACGGGGCGGGAATGCCGCCCTCCGCCTCCACCCTGAACTTGCAGCTTCCCGGGAATTTGGCGGAGGCGAACGGCAGCAAGGTCGACGGCATCACGGAATGTTACGCGGCGCTCGGCCTGGTCCATGAATTGTGGCCGCCGATCGAAAGCGAATTCGACGACTATATCGCGCATCCCAAGAGCAACAATTACCGCTCGCTGCACACCGCAGTAATCGGCCCGCGCGGCCTGCCGCTTGAAGTTCAGATACGCACCCGCGAAATGCACCAGTATTCCGAGCTTGGTGTCGCCGCCCACTGGCGCTACAAGGAAGGCGTGAAATCGGATATCCGCTTCGACGAAAAAATCGCCTGGCTGCGCCAGATACTGGAATGGAAAGAAGAACTGGCCGACAAGGGGGATCTGCAGGAACAATTCAGGAATGAATTGTTCCACGACCAGGTTTACGTGCTCACGCCGCTGGGCAAGGTAATTGCGCTGTCCAAAGGCGCGACACCGGTCGAATTCGCCTACACGCTGCACACCGATCTGGGGCACCGCACCCGCGGCGCGAAGGTGGACGGCAGCATCGTGCCGCTCAACTACAAATTGCAGAACGGACAGCGCGTGGAGATACTCACTGTCAAACAGGGCGGGCCGAGCCGCGACTGGATCAACCCGTCGCTCGGCTTTCTGCAAAACCCGCGCATCCGTGCCAAGGTGCGCGCCTGGTTCAAGAGCCAGAACTTCGACGAAAGCGTTTCACAAGGCCGCACGCAGCTGGATCGCGAATTGCACCGGCTCGGCATCACCTCGATCAACCAGGAAAAACTCGCGCAACGGATGCATTTCAACAAGCTCGACGATCTGCTGGCTGCCATCGGACGCAACGAAGTCACCCAGCGCCGCATCGCGGTCGCGATCCAGGAAGAGTTGCCCGCCAAGGTGATCGCGCTGGCAAAACCGAAAGTATTCAGGCCGGCAAACGAGCGCACTTCCCAGGCGGATATCACCGTCGGCGGCGTGAACAACCTGATGACCCGCATCGCAAAATGCTGCAACCCGGCACCGGGCGATGCGATCGTCGGCTACGTGACCCGCGACCGGGGAATCACCATACATCGCGAAGACTGCCCGTTCATGCTGCGCCTGACAGAAAGCCGGCGCGAGCGAATGCTGACTGCGCAGTGGGGTGAACAGTAAAGCGCGTCGTCTGCCATTGATATCGCCGGGTAAAGAAAAAAGCTCCGTCAGATTTCTGACGGAGCTTTAAATTCTGCATCCCTACCGAATGGCTGGCGCAATCGCCGATCATTCGATAATTTAATGTTCCTGTTTACCGGACCGGGTCAAAACGGATTGGATTCCCATCTGCCGTTTTTGCCTTGTTTATCCTCCCCGCGTCCGCCGAAAAGGTCGGACATCACTTTCACGTCTGCATCGCAGGCGTGGTTCAGACAGGGCAATCCGAGTCCCGACTCAATCGACTTGAGCAGCGAGAAATGGTTGTAGTAGGTGCCACTGCGCTTGCCGCCCTTGCCATAGTTGGTATCAACGATCAGCGCCACCTGATTGGTAATCGGCGCGACGCTGTAGTCGTTCTCGTCCCACAGCACGACGATCGCGTTGTTGCCTTCCGACCACGCCGGCGAAGCCTTGATTGCTGATACGAGCCTCCGGATTTCCACATCGCCGCGCTGGATCAGTGCCGGGTTGACGCCGGCCTGGGTGCCGCCGGTGCCGGCAGGATCGGGATCGTAGTTGCAGAATGCGCCGGCATTGTCGCGTCCGTGCTGGTCGTTGCACTGGTTGGGCGCAATGAAGGAGAACGCCGGCACGTGGCCGGTGCCCAAATCGGCATACAACCCGTTCGGTCCGTCAAATCCAGCTGTGTCGGCCAGACTCAGACCGGGATTGCTTCCTTCCTGGACGCTCTGGAAATAGACGAACGGATTATGCTTGCCGGCATAAAGGTCGACCAAATCTTTCGAAGTCAATGCCGGAGACAGCGCGGGCTGGATAGCGCTGAAATCCGTCTTGTCGGTATACACGCCATCGCTATAGGTCACGCCATCAGCGCCCTGAACCGGCAGATTTTCCTGATAGCTTTTCCAGCTGCTGCGGGCTTCGAACAACTGGTCGGCGATGGTTTTGCCGGATATGCCGTTAGCCGCGGGAATAGACTTGATGCCGTCGATGTTGTTCAGGCCGGGCTGACCCTGTGTCTCGTTGGTAAAATCGATAGCCGGCGTCGCCGCATCGGTGCCGCTACCCGATATCGGGCACACGGCCGAGGGGGTTGAGGCTTCGTTATTGGTGACGATCGCGACGAGGTTGTTAACGCAGGATGCGTCATGCCAGTCGGACGCATGGTCGCTCTGCACGCCGAAGTTGGAACCGCCCACCACTTCCAGGTAATTGGTCAGGCTCGGATGCCCGATGCCGTAGTAATTGGTCGCGAGGTTGGCCGATTGTGCAAGCTGGTTGATGAATGGGGCGTTGGGGTTGCCGATGATCTGGCTGTATGCCTGGTTTTCCATCATGATCACAAAAACATGGTCCAGATGACGGACACCCTCGGGGACTTTTCCCTCGTTGGCGAATACCGGGCTCGCCAGGGCGATGCCCAGCAGACCCAGTGCTGCAATTGATTTTTTCATGTTGATGAACTCCTCAGTAAGGTTGCTGTATGGTTCGCGGATGAACATGTCTGATACTGCTTCACTCAAGCCCCACAAGATGTCCGGGGCATGCATTACCAATCAACACCGGGATGCCGAAATCGCATACGCAGTGTCAACGTGGAAGTTACCGGAAACGTATTGCGGATTTATGAGAGGGGTGTTGCGGATTTATGAATAGAAGGTTACGGATATCGTGCCGGAACGATCGGGGGCGTGAAAATACGCGCTGATTTTACCGGGATGTATCGGGGGCAAGGAATTAACCCGATCATCCGCCCAAATACGCACGCTGCACCGCATCACTGCCCAGCAGCTCACCCGCCGCACCGGACAACGTGATCGCGCCGCTTTCCATCACGTAGCCGCGCCGCGCCGCTTCGAGCGCGAGTTTCGCATTCTGCTCCACCAGCAGGATGCTCATGCCCAGCGCGGCGATGTCGCGGATGGTATCGAAGATCTTCTGCACCATCAGCGGTGCCAGTCCCATGCTGGGTTCGTCCAGCATCAGCAGGCGCGGCCGGCTCATCAGCGCGCGCGCCATCGCAACCATCTGCTGTTCCCCGCCGGAAAGGGTGCCGGCCAGCTGGTGCTTGCGTTCTCCGAGGCGCGGGAACAAGCGGTACATGCCTTCAAGGTCGGCGGCAATTTCGTCCTTGTCGCTGCGGCAGTATGCACCCATCTGCAGATTTTCCGCGATCGTCATGCGCGCGAATACGCCGCGCCCTTCCGGCACCAGCGCAATGCCCATTGCGGCACGCTGGTGTGCCGCAATATTGTGCAGACTCTTGCCGCCGTAGTGGATTTGCCCGCCGGCGGGATGCAGCAGCCCTGCCAGGGTTTTCAGCGTGGTGGTTTTGCCCGCGCCGTTGCTGCCGATCAGCGCGACCAGTTCGCCCTGTTCAACATGCAGGTCTATTCCCCTGAGTGCATGGATGCCGCCATAGGCAACCTTGAGGCCGCTGATATCGAGCAGCCGGTCAGTCACTGCCGCCCCCGAGGTAGGCCGCGATCACGGCAGGGTCCTTGCGGATTTGTTCCGGAATGCCTTCCGCGATTTTTTTTCCGTAATCGAGCACCGCGACGCGGTCGCATAACCCCATGATGAGTTTGACATCGTGCTCAATCAGCAACACGGTGATGCCCTGGTCGCGGATGGCCTTTAACAGCGTCTTGAGACTTCCGGTTTCGCTGGCATTCATGCCCGCGGCGGGTTCGTCGAGCGCAAGCAGCAGCGGTTCGGTGGCCAGCGCGCGCGCGATCTCGAGACGGCGCTGTTCCCCGTAGGAAAGATGCTTGGCCAGGGTCTGCGCGGGCTTTTCGATGCCGACATAGCGCAGCAGTTCGCGCGCGCGCGCGGCGATGGCGTGCTCTTCCCTGCGCGTAGCGCGATCGCGCAGCAGCGCGCCGAACACGCCGGCGCGGGTGCGCACGTGGCGGCCTATCATCACGTTTTCCAGCGCGGTCAGGTTGGCGAACAGCCGGATGTTCTGGAAGGTACGCGCGATCCCGGCCTGCGCCAGCAGATGCGGCTTGCCCGACTGGTAGTGCATGCCATTGAATCGAAACCCGCCCGCGCTCGGCTGATACAGCCCGGTGAGCACGTTGAACAGGGTGGTCTTGCCCGCGCCGTTCGGGCCGATCAGACCGTAGATTTCTCCGCGCAGGATATGCAGCGACACGTCGTCGAGCGCGCTCAATCCGCCGAATTTTTTGCCGATATGCGAGGCGTGCAGCAATGCGTCATCAGTGTGTGGCATCGTATACGCTCTCTTCTGCAGCCGGCTCGTCGCCGCCCAGTTCGCGGCGGCGCACGCGCGACGGCAGCAATCCGGCCGGACGATACAGCATCATCACGATCAGCGCGGAGCCGAACAACAGCATGCGCAGGCTGTTCGGATCGATCAGCGTCCTGCCGAACAGGGACTGTTGCAGCGGCACCACGATGTTGCGCAGCACCTCGGGCAACAGCGCCAGCAAAACCCCGCCGAGAACCACGCCGGCGATATTGCCCATCCCGCCCAGCACCACCATGCACAGCACCATGATGGATTCCGTCAGGCTGAAACTTTCCGGGCTGACGAAACCCTGGAATCCCGCGAACAGCGCGCCGGATGCACCGCCGAACATCGCGCCCATCGCAAAAGCCAGCAGCTTCAGGTTGCGCGTGTTGATGCCCATCGCCGACGCGGCGACCTCGTCTTCGCGTATCGCCATCCACGCCCTGCCGATACGCGATCTCTCCAGACGCTGCGAGACGAATATCACCAGTGCGGTGAATGCCAGGAACAGATAGAAATACAGGTGCACCGAAGGAAACGCAATACCGAGAAAATGCTGTGTCTTGTTCAGCGATACACCCATCACGCTGATCGGATCGATGAAGCTGATGCCCTGCGGACCGTTGGTCAGGTTGATGGGCGCGTCGAGATTGTTCAGGAAGATGCGGATGATCTCGCCGAAGCCAAGCGTGACGATGGCAAGATAATCACCGCGCAGGCGCAATGTCGGCGCACCGAGCAGCACGCCGAAGCCGCCCGCAATCAATGCCGCCATCGGCAGAACGATCCAGAACGGCAGGTGTACGCCCAGGTGAAAAACAACCGGGAAAGCCTGCGCGAGATGCGGCGAATTGGTCAGCGCATAGCAATACGCCCCGACAGCGAAGAACGCGATGTAACCCAGATCAAGCAAACCGGCATAGCCGACCACGATGTTCAACCCGAGCGCCAGCATGATGTAAAGCATCGCAAAATCGACGATGCGCACCCAGCCGCGCCCGAGCAGCGCGTCGGTGATGAACGGTAATAGCAGCAACGCGATGCCGAATGCAATGAGCAGCAATTTGGATTTGCTATTGGGCTTCATCTTCGGGAAGCACTTTGGGATTTTCAGGCTCATGCACGTTCCGCCAAACGCTCTCCGAGCAAACCGGAAGGTCTGAACACCAGCACCGCAATCAGCACGAAGAAGGCAAACACATCCTGATAATTGCTGCCGAAAAATCCGCCGGTCAGATCTCCGATATAACCCGCCCCCAGGCTCTCGATCAACCCGAGCAGCAATCCGCCCAGCATTGCGCCGCGCAGGTTGCCGATGCCGCCCAGCACCGCGGCGGTGAAGGCCTTCAGGCCGAGTATGAAACCCATGTAGTAATACGCCAATCCGTAGTTGGCGCTGACCATGATGCCGGCAATGGCGGCGAGCCCCGAGCCGAGCATGAAGGTGATCGAGATCACGCGGTTGATGTCCACACCCATCAGTTGCGCCGCGTGCTGGTCCTCCGCCACCGCACGCATCGCGCGTCCGAGACGGGTACGATGCACAATCGCCATCAGGCCCGCCATGATCGTCAGCGCCAGGACAAATATGATGATCTGGATATTATTGATGATCGCACCGCCAATGTTATGCGGCGTGTTGGCGATCAGTTGCGGGAAAGCGTGGTACTCGCGTCCCCAGATCATCATCGCCAGATTCTGCAGCACGATGGACACGCCGATCGCTGTGATCAGCGGGGCCAGGCGCGGCGCATGGCGCAACGGACGGTATGCGATGCGTTCGATGCCGTAGCCGAGCACCATGCAACCCAGCATCGCCAGCACAACACTGACAGGCAGGGCCAGCAGCAGCGGCACACCCCATCCGAGCAGCGCGGTCAGCGAGGAAAGCGCCAGCATCGCGCCGATCATCACCACTTCGCCATGCGCGAAGTTGATCAGGCCGAGTATGCCGTACACCATGGTGTAGCCCAGTGCGACCAGTGCATACACACTGCCCTGCACGAGGCCGTTAATGATTTGTTGTAAGAGGATATCCATGGCCGCGCAAACAAAAACGACACGGAACACGTGTCGTTTTGAGTTTTATGGATTCAACATCAATTGGACGCCGTTTTCGCCGCACCGAGCGTCTCGAGCGGCACCCACTTGCCGTGCTGCACCTGGTACAGGGTGATGGCACCGCCCTTGAGATCGCCCTTTTGATCGAACTGGATCTTTGCCGTGACACCATCGTATGTAATATCGGCAAGCGCGGGCAGATATTTCGCGGGATCCGCCGAGCCGGCTTTCTGCATCGCGGCGATCATCACATTCACCGCATCGTAGCAGTAGGGAGCATACAACTGTATGGGGCCGTACTTGGCGATGAAGCGATCGGCGAACGCCTTGCCGCCGGGCATCTTGTCCAGCGGTACACCGGGCAATGAGGCATAGGCACCCTCGGCAGCAGCGCCGGCCAGCTTGATGAATTCCGGCGTATAGCCGCCGTCACCCGTCATGAACTTCGTCTTCAGCGCAAGCGCCTTGACCTGCTTCATCATCGGGCCGCTCTGCGCATCCATCCCGCCATAGAACAGCAGGTCCGGCTTTTTGCCCTTCACCGCAGTCAGCACCGCGGTAAAGTCCATTGCCTTGTCGGTGGTATATTCATGCGCGACGATCTTCGCACCGTTGGCCTCGGCGGACTTGATGAATTGATCCGCCAGACCCTGGCCATACGCAGTGCGATCATCGATCACCGCAATCCGCTTCGCGCCCAGATTTTTTGCCGCGTACTCGCCCAGCACATGTCCCTGCTGCGCGTCGTTGGCCATCACGCGGAACGCGGTCTTGAAACCCTGCGCGGTGTAGGCGACTGCGGTGGCGGAAGGCGATATCTGGGGGATGCCGTTATCGCTGTAGATTTTTGCCGCGGGTATGGTGGTGCCGGAATTGAGATGGCCGATGACGCCGTTGACCTTGTCGTCCACCAGCTTCTGCGCAACGATGGTCGCTGTCTTGGGATCGGCCTGGTCGTCTTCGCTGATCAATTCGAAATGCGCCTTGCGCCCGCCGATCATGATTCCCTTGGCATTGGCATCGTCTATCGCCATGCGCGTGCCATTCTCATTGTCCTTGCCCAGATGCGCCTGGGGGCCGGTCAGGGGAGCCGACGCGCCGATGCGCACAACCAGATCACCGGACGTATCCTGTCCAGTCGTCGGCGATTTTTCGCAGCCGTACAGTGCCACTGAAAGCAGCACCGGCACAATGGTGAAGGACAATAGCGAACGCATTGAATGTTGCGACATGATCAACTCCCCCTGATGTATGAATTTTGATTATGCGGAGCAGATACTCCGCTTGTCAATCAAACGGGCAACAAAAAGCCGGCTTGCGCCGGCTCATACTTTATCCATGTAAATCAGACTTATTTGGTGGCCAGACTTTGCTCGAACTTGACCAGTTCGGTGATTTCCGCCTTTTGCGCACCGGTCGGGTCGTTGGCCGGCATCGGCATGGTGCCCCAGTTGCCGGAACCGCCTTGGGATACCTTCATCACCAGTCCCTCGATCAAGGGATATTCCTTGCCATTGTAGGTGTACGTGGTAATCCCGCTGCCGGTATATCTTTGAGCAACGTCTCTCCAGGCAGGACCGACTAATTTGTGATCAATGGCGTGACAAGCGGTGCAATGGAGCTGGTGGGCGAGCGGGGGCATTTCTGTCGCCATTACACTACCGGCAATCATCACACCTGCCGCCGCAACCATACTTCCGACAATAGCTTTCATAGACTTCTCCATTTACATGATTAAAGCAGTTCGACCCGCGAAGTTTTGAACCTGCCGGGCGATTCTAAACAACTCGATCTGCTTTGCATAGCCATTCGCATCAGTTGATGGAGCGGCAGAATAACCCGCCCAGATTGCCGGGGCGGGGGCAAGGATAGCAGTTTAATCACGCATACAGTCCGCGTGCGGCGATTGATGCGGACCTGTTCAAGACAGTGACTACGCTGCCCAGTTGCCGCTACGCTCAAGCAACGGCAGTGTTCCGTAAAGAAATACCGCATCAGCAGGCGAAAAAAAACCGGCGTGTGCCGGCTTTTTCAGATTGCGCTTCATCCCTCCTCGATGCGCTGTCGGGTAAGGCGGAAGGACACAGGCCAAGCTTATTTCTTTTTTTCCAAACCAAGAATGAAGTCAACCAATTTCTTGATGTTTTCCTGGCTGACCCTGGGTGAATTTGGAATCATGGAGGTGCTGGTAAACCAGTCGCCATGGCCACCCTTGGATACTTTTTCGATCAACCATGCTTCTACGGTCTTCTGGTTGTGTTCCTTCAGGATTGCAGAGACTTTCTGCGTGGTCTGGTATTCCGGATTAACCGCAGTACCGGTAGCACCAACGATGTTGTATGCCTTGGAAACATCACGCCATGCCGGTCCGACCAGCTTCTTTTCGACCGTGTGGCACATAGTACAACCATTTTCTCTCGCCAACGGAGGCATGTCTTCTGCCAGAACGCTGCTTGCCATTACCAATCCCAGTAATGTGGCCATGCTCAAGATTATTGTTTTCATATTCTCATTCTCTCCATTTATTATTTGAAAGCTTCGAATCGATGTGAAGGTTTCACCTTCGTCTTGGATACTAAACAACCCCCATCTGATTTGCCAATAAACTTAGCCGGCAAAATTGTTACCAACGGTAACCACACAACGTGGCGCCCCGGGCTTAGGTTGACAACCGTGACAAACCTATCCCATAAACCCTGTTTAATTCATCATTATTTGCGTATAAATTTGCAGCCTATTTTTCTGCGATTGCAGCAAGGTTCGGGCGAAAAAACTGCATTCACAGGCCGCTAAATTGATTCGGCACGATATTCAACGATCATCGTGTGCCGGGTTCCCGCCGCGACTTTCACCACGTTTTCCAGCGCATTCACCGATTCAACGCACAGCATTTCGCGCCAGCCGTCGGGCTGTCCCATGTCGCCCATCTTGTCGGCCTTCTCCGCCCATGGCGTCCACACCACGGTGGAGAGACTGCCGGACTTGGCAACATGAATTCGGCGCCTGAGCTTGTCATCTTCGATCACGCACTCGGCAGCCGTGTTGACATACACGCGATCTGTCTCGCCGCTGAAATCGATAACACCGGATTGCTTTTTCAGCACGGAGCCGCCGACCTTGTCCCAGTAATCGCAGTTCTCGAGTCCTGACACCCGTACCGCGCCGATGTCGCCGATCCGGAAATAAGTATGCAGCGCTTCACCGATCGTGAAATCACCGGCTCCAGAATTTTCGGTGGTCAATTCCATGCGCAGTGTTTCGCCGACAACCACGGTCAGATCAAGCGTGCAATCATGCCGCCACTGCGCGCGCGTCTTTTCGTTTTCCTGCAGACGCAGTGTCAGGCGCGTCGCGCCATCCGGCTCCTTGCCCGACTCCACCATGCGCCAGGGCACCGTGCGTGCAAAGCCGTGTCCGGGAAAGCCGGCCTCGGATGCATGCGCGCCAAACCATGGCCAGCACACCGGGGCACCGCCGCGTATGGATTTCCCTGCTGCAAGCTTGGCATCGCGCGACAACCACACGACCGGCACCGGCTGACTCCCCGGCTGCCAGCTCATCAGATGCGCGCCCTGCAGGCAGAGCGATGCCGTTGCCTGCGCATTGCGGATTTCGGCCACGATCAATCCGCTGCTGTCCTCGACAAAATTCAGCTCCGCATTGATGCCGAACTGGTTATTCAAATGCTGTGCTGTGGTCATGCCCCCTTCTTTCTGCCTGCGATGTATCGCAATGCCCCAAGCGGTTATTAACCGCGACTGTTTTTCGAGATGCCCGTATAATCGGCGTTTTATTTTACCCGATTCCACATGTTCGTTCGCCCGCAATTCGACCCTGTCGCATTCCACATCGGCCCGCTTGCCGTTCACTGGTACGGGCTGATGTACCTCGCCGGTTTTATGGCTTTCCTGTGGCTGGGGCGCAAGCGCATCGTCAGGCTGAACAATCCGCAGATCACGGTCAAACTGCTGGACGACCTGCTGTTCTATGGGGTGCTTGGGGTAATTCTGGGCGGGCGCCTGGGCTATGTGCTGTTTTACAAGCCCGATTATTACGCCGCACACCCGCTGGAGATTTTCGCGGTCTGGCAAGGCGGCATGTCCTTTCACGGCGGTTTTCTCGGTGTGCTGGTGGCGATGGCCTGGTTCGCCCGCAAGCATAATTTGCGCTGGCTGGAACTGACCGACTTCATCGCCCCGCTGGTTCCGCCCGGCCTGGCTTTCGGCCGCCTCGGCAATTTCATCAACGGCGAACTGTGGGGACGTCCCACGAATGTGCCATGGGCAATGATCTTCCCCAAAGTTGACAACCTGCCGCGCCACCCCTCCGAGCTGTACGAATTTTTTCTGGAAGGCGTGGTGTTATTCACGGTGCTCTGGATTTATGCACGCACGCCGCGCCCCCTCGGCGCCATTTCCGGCCTGTTCCTGATCGGTTATGGCAGCCTGCGCTTTCTCGTCGAATTCACCCGCGAGCCCGACAATTTTCTCGGCCTGCTGTCGCTGGGCTTGAGCATGGGCCAATGGCTGAGCCTGCCAATGATCATCGCGGGCGTGGTATTGATGTTCGTCAGTTACCGCCGCGCCACTTGACACTCGCTTAGCTCTCGCACACTATTCTCATCGTCGAAATGACCGCCATACCATAACCAGGGCATCACTTTGGACGAACTTTCACTAGCCGCACTGTTTGGTATCTTGCTGTTGCTGCTGGTTTGCAGCGCTTTCTTTTCCGGCTCGGAAACCAGCATGATGGCGATCAACCGCTATCGCCTGAACAGCCTGATACGCAGGGGAAACCGCAGCGCAAAACTGGTCAGCCGCCTGCTCGGCAAGGTGG
>DATKVR010000040.1:0-42481 GCA_035529955.1 Gallionella sp. | reverse complement strand
CGTTTCGCGGGATAATTCTAGCCATTCGCTCCGCTTGAATTCGGGGAAATGCGCATCGCCGTGGATGTCTGCGTCGATTTCGGTCAGGTAGATCCGGTCGGCGAGCGCTATCGCCTGAAGGTAAAGCTCGGCCCCGCCAATAACGAATATCTCCGGGTCATTGTTGCAGGCTGCGATCGCCGACTGCAGCGAGTTCGCCATCATAAATTTACAAGTTTGAGGGATAAAGTTATGCAATTAAAGGGGGAGTTGCTTTTGCACACTATCGATCGTGCTCTCAGTTTTTCCCTTTGTAGTACTTTTGGGACTATTTAGGAGCTTACCAGTTCGAAAAAATAATTTTGGAGGAGTTGATGACAACTTATCATTTACTATCTTATCAAAACGCAGAAAACGGAAATACAACGAAAGTGGAAGGTCCTTTGATAGCTGCACATTGGTACGTGCAGAAGTGGCCTTAAACCATCGACTATGCTTCACGCATTTCCATTGCGACTCTGAAATTTCTGGAAAATATATGTCACCCCGAAAAACTGGAAATAAGGGGATATTTTGGCTGCGATGGCTTATCTGAGTGAGAAGTAAGTGATCTGCAATAGGGACGGCTTGCCTATACAATTCACCACCTCCAATAACAAAAACATAACGCTCATCTCTTGCCATTTCAATGGCTTCTTCCAATGAATTCGCTGCTTCCCCGCCGGGGACAATATAGTTTTCTTGGCGTGTAACAACGATATTGCGTCGACGTGGAAGTGTCCTTTTACCAATGGATTCGTAGGTTTTCCTTCCCATAATTACTGTCGCATTTTCTGTGACCGTTCTAAAAAAACGCAGGTCTCTAGGTAAATGCCATGGTAGGTGATTATTTTCCCCAATAACCATTTTGTCATTCCAGAGGCCTACCGCCGCGATAACAACCAATTTTGGCTTCATATAGCGACGGGTGCCTTGATGGCGGGATGCGGATCGTAACCTTCCAGTGTGAAGTCCTCGTATTTGAAAGCGAAGATGTCATTCACTTCGGGATTGATCTTCATCGTCGGCAGCGGCCGCGGCTGGCGCGACAACTGCAAGGTGGTCTGTTCCATGTGGTTGGAATACAGGTGCGCATCGCCAAAGGTGTGCACAAAATCCCCCGGCTTGAGGCCGCACACCTGCGCCACCATCAGCGTCAGCAGCGAGTAGCTCGCGATGTTGAACGGCACGCCGAGAAAAATGTCGGCGCTGCGCTGGTAAAGCTGGCAGGACAACTTTCCGCCGGCCACGTAAAACTGGAAGAATGCATGGCAGGGTGCCAGCGCCATCTGGTTGAGTTCGCCCACGTTCCACGCCGACACGATCAATCTGCGCGAATCGGGATTCATTTTGATTTGAGCGATGACTTCGGAAATCTGGTCCACCACCCGGCCATCCACGGTCGCCCATGAGCGCCATTGTTTGCCGTACACCGGACCGAGGTTGCCATTTTCGTCGGCCCACTCGTCCCAGATTTTGACCCCGTTGCCCCTGAGGTACTTGATGTTGGTATCGCCCTGCAGGAACCACAGCAGTTCGTGGATGATCGATTTCATGTGGCACTTCTTGGTTGTCACCAGCGGAAAGCCCTCCGCAAGGTTGAAGCGCATCTGGTAGCCGAACACGCTGGTCGTGCCGGTGCCAGTGCGGTCGGATTTTTTTGTGCCGTGATCGAGCACGTGCTGCATCAGGTCTAAATAGGCGCGCATAATTTCTGGTGTTGAATGCCCGTATAATTGCGGCATTGATGAATGACTTTACGAGGACGTAATGCTAGCACAACTGTCCGCTTCTACTGCTGTGCCCAAGACCCTGAACGCAGCACACTTGCTGGTGTTGATGCCAAAAACAAGACCCTGCCGCGCGATGCGCCGCATCGCGAATTGCTGGCTGCCGTGCTGAAGCAGCGTGCTGGGTAGTGTGGCGAGCGATGTGACCGGATTCGGCGCAGGCTGGGGTTTGGGGAAGTTGCAGGCTCGCCAAGTATTGATGCCGGTCTGGTAAAAGGAGAGGTTATGCAGTCCGACCATGAAATCATCGCAAACCGGGAACCAGTGCGTTGCCACTTCCTTGCCGATATGCGCGATATCGGCTGGGAGCAGGCATTGCGAGAAGACCAGACTTTGCTCCGCCTGGCCAGCCCCCAAGGCAAGTTGCTCGAAGCGCTGGGTAAAAGATTCTCGCTGGATGAGTTGCATATCAAGGACATACTCAATCCGTCCCATCCGCCCCAGTTCACCCGGCTCAAAAACGGGGCGTTGCATATCATTTTGCGTTTTCCGGTTAAGGGCGCAGGAGAAGATGAAACCAGCGAAGCCACCAGTGTCTCGATACTCGCAGACCAGAAAATGTGCGCGCTGATCTGGCCCGGTGAACGCTATCACCATTTTTCGAATCATGATCTGGCCGGTCTGACTATTGTAGAGTGCGTGTGCAAAATCATTCATCTGCTGGTCGACTATCTTTTGCGGCGCGTCTATGCGTTGCGCGAGGAAATGGACGAATTCGAGGACGAATGCCTGGCCGATGCCGGCAATGCGGACCTGGGTAGACTGCTGCTGATGCGCAAGGAGTTTGCCCTGCTGGCGCGATACGCCAGAACCAATGCACTCGCGATCGAGAAGCTCGGGGAAGACAGCAGCTATCGCGAAAACCTGCGCCTGATCGATGCGCACGAACATATGCAGCGCGCATCGGTTATAGCCGAGTCAAGGGCCGAACACGTGCTGAGCCTGATGCAGGCGGTGCAGTCGCTGCTCAGTCAGCGCCTGAACCAGGTATTGACTTTTCTTGCCGTGATCACGGTGATCCTGACCCCGATTGGCGTTATCGCAGGGATATTCGGCATGAATTTCACCCATATGGAGGTGCTGAAATATCCCAACGGATTCACCTTGGCGATCTTCGGCATGCTGTTGCTGGCTGCTGCGCTTGCAGCCATCTTCAAAATCAAGAAATGGTGGTAGGTTGGAGATCGTTATGACGGTCTGATACCGTCCACGGTTGCCGGTGGTGTGACTGCAGAGACATACCTTTCCGCCCGAACCATCATGCAGCAACAGTCAGAAAGATGCAGGTCTTTCAATTGTAATTAGTGCCGGCCGGTTTGCCTGGCAATTATCAGGTACCGTTAAATCGTATTAGTCAATCCCATTTACTGGGACCGGGAACCATTAGTAATTCGATCTGCACTTTTTAGCGAGGACATAAAATGACTTTCATTGAATCGATTCAAACCTGCTTCAGAAAGTACGCCGAATTCAATGGTCGGGCTTCCCGATCGGAGTTTTGGTGGTGGATTCTTTTTATCGCGCTTATTTCCTTCGCAGCACATTTGATTGGCCAGACTGTCGGGGCACTCGCCGCGCTGGCTACCTTGTTGCCCAATCTTGCCGTCACATCGCGCAGATTGCACGACATAAATCGTAGCGGGTGGTGGCAGCTCGTCGGGTTTATACCGCTTGTCGGGTGGCTGATAATGATTTACTGGTGCACTCAGGGGTCATCAGTTCAAAATAAATTTGGCTGATGTTTTTCGTAATCGCGACCAACCGAAATGGGTTGAAGCTGCTGGTGGTCTGCCAACCCGACAAGCCTGATTGAGCATGGGGGTTTAAATGAGCAGTGAATTCGACAAAATCATCCCGCGCAGCGGCACATCCAGCTTCAAGCACGACGGGCGGATGGAGATTTTCGGAACCGAAGATGTAGTGCCGCTATGGGTGGCAGATATGGATTTCGCCGTTCCCGCGGCGGTGCGTGATGCGCTTGTGGAGAGGGCTGCGCATCCGATCTATGGTTACACCGTCTATCCGGAATCGCTGTACGAATCGCTGATAGCCTGGCAGCAAAAACGCCATGGCTGGAAGGTGGAGCGCGAGTGGATCGTGATGTGTCCCGGCGTGGTTCCTTCCGTGCACGCAGCCATCATGGCATTGAGTCAGCCCGACGATATCGTGGTTGTCCAGCCGCCGGTGTATGCGCCATTTTTTGGCGCGGCGAAAAGTGTCGGGCGCAGATTGCGGCTTAATCCGCTCGAGTTCGAGGATGGCCGTTATCGCTTCGACCTGGAACATTTCGAGCGCTGTGCGGCTGAAGGCGCGCGGCTGTTGCTGCTGTGTTCCCCGCACAATCCGGTCGGCAGGGTGTGGCAGGAGGATGAGTTGCAGGCGCTGCTCGAAATCTGCGCGCGCTACGATGTCACGGTTGTGTCGGACGAGATCCATGCAGACCTGATCTATCCCGGCGGGCAGCACACTCCATTGGCCGGGTTGGGCAATGGCACGGTGAAGATCATCACCGCCGTTGCGCCCAGCAAGACTTTCAATATTCCCGGGCTCGGCCTGTCCGCCCTGATCGTACCGGATGAAAAAGACCGTGCGGCGATAGCAAAGGCGTTCGGCATGCTGCATGCCGGCGCGGCAAACCCGTTCAGCATCGTGGCATTCGAGGCGGCGTATCGAAACGGTGCCCGGTGGCTGGATGACCTGCTCGACTATATCGAAGCAAACTACCGGTTTGTGCGCAAGTATTTACAACAGCATTTGCCGCTGATAAAACTGACCGCAGCGGAAGGCACTTTTCTGCTGTGGCTGGACTGCCGCGCGATGGGGTTGAACGACGAGCAACTCAAGCAGTTCTTTGTCCGGCAGGCAGGCGTGGGTCTGAGTCCCGGGATCATTTTTGGTGAACAGGGCAGCGGTTTCATGCGCATGAATATCGCCGCGCCGCGCAGTGTGATTGCCGGGGCACTGGAAAAAATTGCGGGAGCCGAAAGGTTACGAAACTAAAAGCGGTATCAGCGACCTTGCCGGGGCGGGTGTTTGGCTTCGTTGGCAGACAGGCTCAAATAATGCACGTTGAACAATCCCGCGCGGTCGGACCACAGCTTCTTCGGATACCAGCCCGCTGACCAGGCCAGCTGCTGAAACTCATGCGCGGTATATTTGTACGAGTTTTCGGTGTGTATCGTTTCGCCATCTTCGAAGTGGAAGGTTTCGTCGCCCAGTCGAATGACTTGTTTTCTCCGGCTGACCAGGTGCATCTCTATCCGCCCCGGTCCCCCATTGTAGAAAGCGCGGTGTGCAAAGCCATCCAGGTCGAGTTGAGCACCCAGTTCGCGCTGCATGCGCGCCAGCAGATTCAGGTTGAATGCCGCGGTATGGCCGGCGGCATCGTTGTAGGCGGCATTCAGCACGGCGGGCGACTTCTTGCTGTCCACGCCGATCAGCATCGCGCCGTTGGGACCGGCCAGCTGTGCGGCATGCTGCAATAATTGCACGACCTCGGCCGGGGTGCAATTGCCGATGGACGATCCGGGAAAGAAGATCACGTGCCTGCGGCCCGCATAACCATCGAGTTTCACGGCAGGCAAGCGGGTGTAGTCGGCACACAATGGATGCATGCGCATTTGGGGAAATAGCATGCCAAGGCGCTGTGTGCTTTGCAGCAGGTGCGGTTCGCAGATATCGATTGGCACATACGCGGCATCGTCGGCCAGGTGCCGGAGCAACAGCGGCGTCTTGGTGGCGCTGCCGCTGCCGAGCTCGATCAGGACACAGGAGGTGCCGAGATGACCAGCCATTTCCGCACCGAACTCATCCAGGATGCCTGTTTCGGTGCGTGTCGGGTAATACTCCGGTGTGGTGCAGATCAGATCGAACAGCTCCGACCCGCGCGCGTCGTAAAAAAACTTGGGCGGAATAGTTTTTGGTCGCCGGCGCAGGCTATTGCGCACGGTGGTATCGAATTCATCGTTGTCCAAATCGACTTGCAACACTGGAGATTCGTTTCTCATCACGCATCCTCCGCAAGGCGCAGGCCGGAAAACATCCATCGATCCGCTGGCCGGAAAAAATTACGGTAACTGGCGCGCACGTGTTCCTGTGCCGTGACGCAGCACCCTCCGCGCAATACCATCTGGCCACTCATGAATTTGCCGTTGTATTCCCCCAGTGTGCCGGGCAGGGGGCGAAATCCCGGATAGGAAGAATAGGCGCTTTGCGTCCATTCCCACAGGTCGCCATACAGTTGGGTGAGGCCGGACTGACGGGCAGCTTGCGGATGCAGGTTTCCGGATCCGAGAAAATTGCCGCTTATCGGCAAGCTTGCGGCGACATGTTCCCATTCCGCCTCGGTCGACAGTCGCTTTCCCGCCCAGCGTGCATAGGCATCCGCCTCGAAATAGCTCAAATGTGCGACCGGTTCCTGGAGGTTCAGCGGTTGCATGCCGGACAGCGTGAATTGTTGCCAGTCGCTGCCTTCCCGGTGCCAATATAATGGCGCTTGCCAGTGTTGGGTATTAATCGTGTGCCAGCCGTCGGATAGCCACAGCTCGGGGCGTTGATAACCGTCGTCGGAGATGAAAGCCAGATATTCATGGTTGCTCACCAAACGATTGGCCAGCCGGAAATCTCGCAACAGGGTCTGGTGTCTGGGGCGTTCATTGTCGAAAGAAAACCCCGCACCGCCATGGCCGATCTCGACGATCCCTCCGGTGAACACCTGCCAACCCATCGCCGTGATAGCTTCCGGCGCGGACTGGGTGTTGCAATAAGAAGGCTTGAGCGGATTAATAAAAAAATTGTATTTCACATCCATTAGCAGCAATTCCTGATGCTGGCTCTCGTGTTCGATGCCCAACTCCACCCGCGCGAGGATGTCATGCGCGGATCGTTGCGGCAGATTGTTCAGCAGCGCTTGCAGCGCCTCATCGACATGACTGCGATAACGGTAGATCTGCGCCACCGTCGGACGCGACAACAGGCCGCGCTGGGGCCTCGGGAAGAAGGTTCCCGCCGTTTCGTAATACGAATTGAACAGGTGCCCGTAAGCCTCATCGAAGGCGCGATAGCCAGGCGCAAAGGGCAGCAGGATGAATGTTTCGAAAAACCAGGTGGTATGCGCAAGATGCCATTTGGGCGGACTGACCGAGTCGCTCGCCTGGATGACATAATCCTCGATCTCCAGCGGGGCGCACAGAGATTCCGTTCGCGCGCGTGCTGCGCCGAGGCGGTGCCCCATTGTCTGAGACTGGTCTGATATGCCTGCATGGGGTTGCTGAAGATCCATCGGCTACTCTTCCACCTTCACACCGTGCCAGAAGGCGACATGATCCTTGATGCGTGCCGCCATGCCGGAAGGGTCGGGGTAATACCATGCGGCATCATCATTCACCCGACCGTCCACCACCACATCGTAGTAGCTCGCGATGCCTTTCCACGGGCAGCGGGTATGGGTGTCGCTCTGCCGCAGATATTCCCGCTTTACGGCGGAGAGCGGGAAATACACGTTACCTTCGACACGATGAATTTCGCCGGCTGGCGCTTCGGCGATCACCTGATTGTTCCATACTGCCTTGGGCATGATGTCCTCCAGGTTGGATAAACACAGAGTTAATGCAAATTACAAACACATCATTTGTGTAATTTGCATCATGCAGGACAAAGGTTACAACAGACGAACGGTATTAACTACCCTGATAACGACCTTGGTATTTGCGATGAGTCAGTCGGCCGTGCAATCTAATGCCCCAATGCATGTTCATGAATGCGGTCATTGAATAGTCAACGTCTTGCCAACCACAGTCCCGATCTGAGCCCGATGCCGGCGGTACATCCGACCTCGATAAAGGGTATCCGCCCATCGGGTGCAACGATGAAACGGGCATGCATGCGGTGCCTGCCGTCCTGATTGATGCGGCAGATCGGGCACCGGGTCGCCCAAAAATAAACCAGCACGGGCTTTTCGGGGTATGCCGGCAATGTGCTGATGTTCGTGATCCGCGTTGCGGGCATAGCCCGGCCATTTTTTTGTACGCGATTTGTTGCGGGCTTCTCTTTCCAGGGTTGAATTTTTCCCGCCAGCAGGATGTGGGCTGAACCGCAAAATATTCCCCAGATCGGGTTGTGGTGAAGATCCTCCCCATGTTTAACCGATAACTACCATTTCAGCTTGAAATGCGCAGCCACGCTGGTCACGCCAAATGCCATTACCGTGACAGCCATCACCGCGGTTGCCAGCCAACCCAGCCATTGCAGTCGCACGCTGATCGCAAATTTCCCCATGATCTTTTTCTGGGTCGCCATACGCATCATGGCGATCATCAAGGGAACCGATATCACACCGTTTATCACTGCACTCCACAACAGCGCCTTGATCGAATCAATGGGGCTGAAATTCAACAGTACACCGACTATGGTCGACAGCGCGATGATCGCATAGAAGCCCTTGGCCTCCTTAAGCTCCAGGCTGAGGCTGGACGACCAGCGGAAGGTGTTCGCAACCGCATAGGCGGCCGAACCGGCCAGTACCGGGACAGCCAGCATCCCGGTGCCGACGATCCCGGCGGCAAACAGCAGGAAGGTGAACTCTCCGCCGATCGGACGCAAAGCTTCGGCGGCCTGAGAAGATGTCTGTATGTCATGCACACCGTGGGTGTACAGCGTGACCGCGGTGGTGAGCATGATAAAAACGGCAATAAGTTGCGAAAATGCCATGCCGAGCGTGGTGTCGATGTTGATGCGGTGCAGGTGATGCGCGGCATCTTCCGGCGACCGGAGCAGGGAGGCGCCTTTGCGCTGCAACTTCAGTTCCTCGACTTCCTGTCCGGCCTGCCAGAAAAACAGATAGGGGCTGATGGTGGTGCCAAAAATCGCCACCAGCAGCAACAGGTAGTTCTGCGAGTGATGGACTGTTGGCAGCAGCGTCGAGTGCAGCACTTCAAGCCACGGAACATGCGATGCAAATACGGTACCCACATAGGCAAACAGGGTCAGCGTCAGCCACTTCAAAATGCCCACGTAGCGCCGGTAGGGGATGAATACCTGCAACAGCAGGCAAATCATGCCAAACGTCACGGCATACACATGACTCGGTCCGCCGAACACCAGTTGAGCCGCATCGCCCATTGCCGCAATGTCGGCGCCGATGTTGATGGTGTTGGCTACCAGCAACAGCATGACCAGGGAAATGGTGACGCCGCGCGAGTTGGTTCTTGCCAGGTTGGCCGCCAGGCCGCGGCCCGTGACGCTGCCGATGCGCGCGCTGATCACCTGGATTCCGACCATCAGGGGATAGGTCATCAGCAGCGTCCACAGGGTGCCAAAGCCGTATTGGGCGCCCGCCTGGGAATAGGTGGCAATTCCGCTGGGATCATCATCGGCAGCGCCGGTGATCAGGCCGGGGCCGAGCTTGTTAAGCCACTTGTATAGTTTTTTATTCATTGGGAGCGCAGCGTTGGGCTTAAATCAGCCGCCGCGATTTTCCCACACTTTGGCGCCAAAATCCCCATCAAGTATTGACGGGTCGGCATGAAAGACAAGGTATGGAGGAAGAATAGGATTCATTCGCGCCCCGGCCACTTATAATAGATTGACCGGGTTTATTTAACCCTTTATGCGATAAGGAGACAGCCTCATGATCAAAACCAAATCCTATGCGGC
Source organism: Gallionella sp. (assembly GCA_035529955.1). Taxonomy (GTDB): domain Bacteria; phylum Pseudomonadota; class Gammaproteobacteria; order Burkholderiales; family Gallionellaceae; genus Gallionella. Next base: position 33,020 of record DATKVR010000040.1, on the reverse strand, counting down.
ACTGGATGCCGCCAGTCCACTGGTCCCCTATGAGATCCAGCGCCGTGAACCGGGCCCGGACGATGTCCAGATTGAAATACTGTATTGCGGTGTCTGTCATTCCGATTTGCATACTGCGCGCAACGAATGGAACAACACCCGGTATCCTTCCGTGCCCGGCCACGAGATCGTGGGTCGTGTGGCGGCGGTGGGGAATAAAGTCAAGAATTTCAAACCGGGCGATCTGGCAGGCGTGGGTTGCATGGTCGATAGTTGCGGGCATTGTCATTCATGCAATGAGGGCGTGGAACAATACTGCGAGAACGGTTTTACCGGTACCTACAACGGCCCGATGTTTGGCGGTGAAAATACCCTGGGGGGTTATTCGCAGGCTATCGTCGTCAAGGAATCCTTTGTGCTGCGTATTCAGCATGACGAAAAGGATCTGGCGAGCGTTGCGCCGCTGCTGTGCGCGGGTATCACCACTTACTCGCCATTGCGCCATTGGGGAGCAGGGCCCGGCAAGAAAGTGGGCATCGTTGGTCTCGGTGGGCTCGGGCACATGGGCGTCAGAATCGCGCATGCCATGGGCGCGCATGTGGTGCTGTTTACCACCTCTCCGGGCAAGATCGCTGATGGCAAGCGCCTGGGTGCGGACGAGGTATGCATTTCAACCGATCCCCGGCAAATGGCGGTCCATGCCAACCAACTCGACTTCATCCTGAATACGGTTGCCGCACCGCATAACCTGGATCCTTTTTTGCAGCTGCTCAAACTGGACGGAACCATGACGCTGGTGGGTGCCCCCGCAGAACCGCATCCTTCCCCGGGCGTTTTCAACCTGATCCTCAAGCGCCGCCAGTTGGCCGGTTCGTTGATCGGTGGGATACGCGAAACCCAGGAGATGCTCGACTTCTGCGCGCAACACGGCATCGTCTCCGATATCGAGCTAATGCCGATGAATTACATCAATACCGCCTACGAGCGTATGCTCAAGAGCGATGTCAAGTATCGCTTTGTGATCGACATGGCCCGGTTCTAGTTCGGGGGCGCGACCTTGATGACTTCATCGAGCGTCGTGGTCCCCGCCGCGACCTTCATCGCACCCGAAATCCGCAGCGGCTTCATGCCTTCCCGGGAGGCGACCTCACGAACGCGCGCGATGTCGGTGGTCGGGGTGACCAGCTTGCGCAACTCGGGCGACATCAGCAGGATTTCATAAATACCGATACGCCCCGAGTAACCGGTCATGCGGCATTCGAGACAGCCTTCCTGATGCTGGAACTGCGCCGGGCGACCGGTTTTCCACGGTGCGACCAGGTGTTCCCATTGCTCGTTTTCGTCGGCGCGCACCGGCTGCGGCCGTTTGCAATGCGGACACAGCGTGCGCACCAGCCGTTGCGCCATCACGCCCAGTATCGTGGCATTGATCATGAACGGCGCGACGCCAAGATCGAGCAGCCGGGTGATGGCCGAGGGCGCATCGTTGGTGTGCAGCGTGGACAGCACCAGGTGGCCGGTCAGCGCGGCCTGGATCGCCATGTCGGCGGTTTCCAGGTCGCGGATCTCGCCGACCATGATGATGTCGGGATCCTGGCGCATCAGCGCGCGCAGTCCGTCGACGAAGTTCAGGTCGATGCCGTGCTGTACCTGCATCTGGTTGAAGGCGGGCTCGACCATTTCGATCGGGTCTTCGATGGTGCAGACGTTGACCTCGGGCGTGGCCAGATGCTTGAGCGTGGAATACAGCGTGGTGGTTTTGCCCGACCCGGTCGGGCCGGTGACCAGGATGATGCCGTTCGGCTGTGATGTCATTTTGTCCCAGCGGGAGCGGTCCTCGTCGGAAAAACCGAGTTCGGAAAAATCGCGCACCAGCACCTCCGGATCGAAAATACGCATCACCAGTTTCTCGCCGAACGCGGTCGGCAGCGTGGACAGGCGCAATTCGATCTCCTGCCCGTCGGCGGTGCGGGTCTTGATGCGGCCGTCCTGCGGGCGGCGTTTTTCGATCACGTCCATGCGTCCCAACAGCTTGATGCGGCTGGTCATCGCGGTCATCACCGACATCGGGATCTGGTAGACCTGGTGCAGCACGCCGTCGATGCGGAAGCGCACAAACCCGATATCGCGCCTCGGCTCGATGTGGATGTCCGAAGCGCGCTGCTCGAAAGCGTACTGCCACAGCCAGTCAACGATGGTGACGATGTGCTGGTCGTTGGCGTCGAACTGCTGCTTCGACTTGCCCAGCTCCACCAATTGCTCGAACGATGCCTGGCCGGATTTATCCTGGCGCTTGTTCTGCTCCGCATTCTTGACGGAACGTGCCAGGTTGTAGAACTCGATCAGGTAGCGGCTGATGTCTTGCGGTGTCGCGACGACACGGCGGATGTCCTTGCGCAGGGTTTGCCTGAGCACTTTCTCCCAGTCGCGCAGGAACGGTTCGGCGGTGGCGATGACCACCTCTTTGGCAGTCACTTGCACCGGCAGGATGCCGAAACGCGAGGCATAGTCGTTTGACATGATGTCGGTGACGATTGAAAAATCGATCTTCAGCGGATCGATGTGGAAATATTCCAGTCCGACGCGTCCGGCCAGCCATTCGGTGAGGACATCCTGGTTCAGCACCTTGTTCGGCGACAGCAGTGACCTCCAGTTCTGTCCGGCGAGGAGGGTAAGCGGGTGTACGTTCTGGCGCTGACCGCGGCGCTCGGCAACCATCGCATCGGCGTCAGCCTGACCGATCAGGCCGTCGGCAACCAGCATGCCGAGTAGCTCGGGCAAAGTCAGTTTGTGTTCATGTGCGGCCAGCTTCTCCATTTGCAGCTCCCTGATAGGTTCGGCTGACTATACTGATATCGCGTTATTTGCTCAATGGTTATGACAAGGCCAGCACGATAAAGCCGTAGCGCGCAAACTTGCCGAGCGCCATGAGCAGCCTGCCCGCCATAGATTGAGCCGCAGCCAGCCCATGCAGTGTCATCATGCCGCCCAGGGTGTTGCAAATGGAGCGAGGACCAGCGCGTACCACAGCCTACCCGGGTAAGCCATGGGTACCGCGAAAACGCCACTTTGGAGCTGCCGGGGAGCAGTGTTGCAGCCAGGAAACTGCTGATGAAGCGTGACAGGATGCCGGCAGCTTCACTCATGCCAAAGCCGGGCATAACAAGCCGGACTATTTTCTGATTGCCGCGAAGATCTTTTTCGCCAGTTCTCCCGTCGCCTGCAACGGATGGTCGCGGATCGCCTTTTCCTGTTCCGCCATGACCAGGAACAGGCCGTCCATCGCCTTGCGCGTGATGTAGTCTTCGAGCCGGGCATCGCGCTTGTCCACCAGGCCGAATTCTGCACCCTTGCCCGCGAATCGGTCGTATGTTTCGGCAAGCTTCACTTTTTTCATCGCCTTGCCGACGATGGGGGTGAATTTGGCGGTCAGTTCGGTTTCGGTATTTTTGCGAAAGTATCGTGTGGCGGCATCATCGCCGCCGGTGAGTATGTTCTTCGCATCGGTCACGGTCATTTTACTGATCGCGCCGACCAGCAGATTTTTCGCTTCCGGCACGGCGGCTTCGGCGGCACGATTCATCGACGTGATCAGCTGGTCCGAATATTTCCCCAAGCCGATTTTGCGCATGACCCGGTCGGTTTTCTGCAGGTTGTCCGGCAGCGGGATGCGCACCCTGGGATTGCCGAGGAAGCCATCCTTTCTGGCCAGGGTCGACACGGATGCTTTCGCTCCCTGGGTGAGTGCCTGTCTGAGGCTTTCGATCTGTTCACTTGTGCTGAACCGGTCAAGTCCGGAGCCGGTGGGCGCTGCGGAATTTGTAGAGATAGGTCTGGTCAGGTCGTTTAGTTTTGCTTTGAACGCGCTCAGGTCGAAGGTGCCGGCCGATGCGTTCAGCACCAGACCGGACAACAAAGCAAACGCGATCAGGCTGTGGCGCATTATTTTTTGCGCGGTGCGATCAGGTCGGTGATGGTGCCTTCGGCCATTTCCGCGGCAAAGCCCAATGTCTCGGACAGGGTCGGGTGCGGGTGTATGGTCAGGCCGATGTCTTCCATGTCCGCTCCCATTTCCAGCGCGAGCACCGCTTCGGCGATCAGTTCGCCGGCATTCACCCCGACGATGCCGGCGCCGAGGATGCGGCGGGTGGAAGGGTCAAGCAGCAATTTGGTTGAGCCTTCTTCGCGGCCGATCGACAGCGCACGTCCCGAGGCAGCCCACGGGAAGCTGGCTTTTTCGTAAGCGACGCCCTGAGCCTTGGCCTGGGTTTCGGTCAATCCCATCCAGGCAACTTCGGGATCGGTGTACGCGACGGATGGAATCGTCAGCGGCTCGAACGCGGCGTGATGTCCGGCGATGACTTCCGCGGCGACCTTGCCTTCGTGCGTTGCCTTGTGCGCCAGCATCGGGTCGCCGACGATATCGCCGATCGCATAAATGTGCGGCACGTTGGTGCGCATCTGGAGGTTCACCGGGATGAAGCCGCGCTCGTTGACGGTCACGCCGGCGGCGTCCGCACCGATGTCGCGTCCGTTGGGACGCCGGCCGACCGCCATCAGCACGCGGTCATACAGCTGCGGCTCGGGCGCCTGCTCGCCTTCGAAGGTGACCTTCAGGCCGGCCTTCTGCGCCTCGATCTTGCTGACCCGGGTCTTCAGGTAGATCGCCTCGTAACGCTTCTCGATGCGCTTGTGCAGCGGCTTGACCAGATCCTTGTCCGCGCCGGGCATCAGCTGGTCCATCAACTCGACCACGCTGATCCTGCTGCCCAGCGCGTCATAGACGGTGGCCATTTCCAGCCCGATGATGCCGCCGCCGATGATCAGCATGCGCTTCGGTACATCCTGCAGTTGCAGCGCGCCGGTGGAGTCGATGATGCGCGGGTCGTCATAGGGAAAGCCGGGGATGCGCGCCACGCTGGATCCCGCCGCGATGATCGCGCTGTCGAAACTGACGGTCCTGTCGCCGTCCTTGGTTTTGACAACCAAGTGATTGGGCGAGGTGAATTTCGCGCTGCCCTGCACCACCTGCACCTTGCGCTGCTTCGCCAGCGCGGACAGGCCGCCGGTGAGTTTGTTGATCACGCTTTCTTTCCAGCCGCGGATTTTGTCGATGTCGATCTTCGGTTTCGCAAATGTCACGCCGTGGTGTGCCACCTCTTCGGCTTCGCTGATCACCTTCGCGACATGCAGCAGCGCCTTGGACGGAATGCAGCCGACATTCAGGCACACGCCACCCAGGATGGCGAATTTCTCGACCAGCACCACCTGCTTGCCCAGGTCGGCCGCGCGGAACGCGGCGGTATAGCCGCCGGGGCCGGCACCCAGCACCAGCACCTCGGCGTGGATGTCACCCTTCTTGAACGATTGTGGTGCTGGAGCAGGCGTTGGAGCGGGCGGTTTGGTCGGGGCCGCTGCTGCGGCACTGGCGGCAGGTTTTGCGGCAGGAGTCGCAACAGCCGCGCTGCTTTCCAGGGTCAGGATCACGCTGCCTTCCGAAACCTTGTCGCCCACCTTGACCTTGAGCGCTTTGACCACGCCGGCGGCGGGGCAGGGGACTTCCATCGCGGCTTTGTCGGTTTCCAGCGTGACCAGCGATTGCTCGGCTTCCACCCTGTCCCCTGCCTTGACGAAAACCTCGATGACTGCAACGCCCTTGAAATCGCCGATGTCGGGCACCTTTACTTCTGTGGTTTGGCTCATGGTGTTCGCTTCCTTATATTTATTTTTGAAAAGCAGGTTTGTTCAGACCCGTATCTGGCCGCTGCCCAGCACGATGTATTTTTGCGATGTCAGCCCTTCCAGACCGACCGGACCGCGCGCATGGATTTTGTCGGTGGAAATGCCGATTTCCGCGCCGAGGCCGTATTCGAATCCGTCGGCGAAGCGCGTCGAGGCATTCACCATTACCGAACTGGAATCCACCTCGCGCAGGAAACGCATCGCCTTGGTGTAATTTTCCGTGACGATGCTGTCGGTATGCTGCGAACCATAGGTGGCAATGTGCGTGATGGCTTCATCCAGGCCGGCCACCACCCGCACTGCGAGTATCGGCTCGAGATATTCGGTGTGCCAATCCTCCTCGCTGGCGGCTTTCATCTGCGCGACCAGCGAGCGGGCTGTCTCGTCGCCGCGCAACTCGACGTTCTTGTCCTGATAAATCTTGCATAATCTGGGCAATACTTTGGCCGCCACGCTTTGCGCAACCAGCAGCGTTTCCATTGCGTTGCATACTCCATAGCGATGGGTCTTGGCATTGTCGGCGATGCGTATCGCCATCTCCAGGTCGGCTTCATCGTCGATATACACATGGCACACGCCGTGCAGGTGCTTGATCACCGGGATGCGCGCTTCCGCTGAAATGCGTTCGATCAGGCCCTTGCCGCCGCGCGGTACGATCACATCGACATATTCCTTCATCGTGATCAGTTCGCCCACTGCAGCGCGATCCGTGGTGGTGATGACCTGGACCGCGGTCTCTGGCAGGCCGGCAATGCGCAGCCCGGCATGCACGCAGGCAGCAATAGCCTGGTTGGAATGGATCGCTTCCGAACCGCCGCGCAGGATGGCCGCATTGCCGGATTTCAGGCACAGCCCGGCGGCATCCGCGGTCACATTCGGGCGCGACTCGTAGATGATGCCGATCACGCCGAGCGGTACGCGCATCTTGCCGACTTGGATGCCGGACGGACGAAAATTCATGTCGCTGATCGCGCCGATCAGGTCGGGCAACCGCGCGATCTGCAGCAAACCCTCGGCCATGTCGTGTACGGTCTTCTCTGTCAGCGTGAGCCGGTCCAGCGAAGCCGCATCCAGCCCACCGGCTTTCGCTGCAGCAACGTCCCTGGCGTTGGCAGCCAGCAGCAGCGCAGTTTCGTTTTTCAGTGAAGCGGCGATCTCGGTCAGCGCGCGATTCTTGGTGGCCGTGTCGGCCAGCGCCATCAGGCGCGAGGCCGCGCGTGCAGTCTGGCCAACCCCCTGCATATATTCTTTGACGTTCAGCATGATGTTCGGCGTGTTTAGTTGTAGGGCGTATTTTACCCCAAGTGCTAAAATGCGCGTCCTTCTTAAATGTTTGCGCGGCGATGTCCGATATCCTCAATAAAATTCTGGCAGTCAAAGCACAGGAAGTGGCCACCGCCCAGGCGTTCAAGCCGCTCCAAAGCATCAGGGTCGAGGCTGCGCGGGCCGGCCCGGCGCGAGATTTCGTTGCTGCGATACGCGGTAAAATTTCCGCGGGACAGGCTGCGGTGATCGCCGAGATCAAGAAAGCCAGCCCGAGCAAAGGCGTGCTGCGCGCCGACTTCCGCCCGGCCGAGATTGCCGCCAGCTATGCACGGCATGGCGCGGCATGTTTGTCGGTACTGACCGACGAGCAGTTCTTCCGGGGCAGCGCGGAGTACCTGCAACAGGCGCGAGCCGCCTGCACGCTGCCGGTGCTGCGCAAGGATTTCATCGTCGATGAATACCAGATCTACCAGGCACGCGCGATGGGTGCGGATGCGATTCTGCTGATTGCCGCGGCGCTGGATGTCACGCAGATGCAGTCCTTCGAGGCGCTGGCGCATAGCCTCGGCATGGCGGTGCTGGTGGAAGTGCATGATGGCGCAGAGCTGGATGCCGCGCTGCAGCTGGCCACGCCGCTGATCGGCGTGAACAACCGCAACCTGCGCACTTTCGAGGTCAGCCTGCAAACCACGCTGGACCTGTTGCCGCGCATGCCGGCGGAGCGCATCGTGGTCACCGAAAGCGGCATACTCGATTCCGGTGACGTGAAACTGATGCGCGGCCACCAGGTGCATGCTTTCCTGGTGGGTGAGGCATTCATGCGCGCTGCCGATCCGGGTGTAGAATTATCCCGGGTTTTTGCCTGATACTGTTTGCCTGGTGTTTTTTGCCTGATATTTTTTCTGGGGATATGCATGTTTGATCTGGACCGTTTGATCGTTGAATTCGACAAGGGCTTGCGCACCCTGTTCAGCGAGGCACACAGCGCGCGTGCCTACCCTGATGAAAGTATTCCAGAACCAACCATGGATGAGTCCGAGAGAAAAAATGCGGCCGCGCTGATGCGCGTCAATCACAGCGGTGAGATTTGCGCGCAGGCCCTGTATCAGGGGCAGGCACTGACGGCACGCGATCCCGCTGTACAGCAGACGCTTCAGCGTGCCGCGCAGGAAGAGACTGAGCATCTTGCCTGGACCGCCAGGCGCGTGCATGAACTGGGCGGTCATTTAAGCCTGCTGAATCCGTTCTGGTATACCGGTTCGCTGGCGATCGGTGCAATGGCAGGATTGCTGGGTGATAAATGGAATCTGGGATTCCTCGCCGAAACTGAACGGCAGGTTGGGCATCACTTGCAAAGCCATTTGGAGCGCTTGCCGCAACAGGACGAAAAAAGCCGTGCCATCGTGGCGCGGATGCACACCGATGAAGTTGGACACGCCGATATGGCTGTTTCACTGGGTGGCGCTGAATTGCCTCAACCGGTGCAATGGGTGATGCAACTGAACGGCAAAGTGATGACGGGAACTTCCTACTGGGTTTAAGAAACAGGCGGGGGAAATGCAAGGCACAAGGACCACCTGTACCTCGCTATTCGCCCAGAAAAAAGAATTGGAATTGATACAACCATCCTGGTTTTCTACCCGAAGCCGGGACTTTGTTGCCATCAGCAAAAGACTGCTGCCATAGGGGGTTGGATGCCTGACAGCCATGCTTTATGCATGCGGATTCAACCAGTCGCTGACCGGAAAAATATCAACCAGCCGGACTCGTGCAGTGCTTTCTTAATAATGATGTTGCGGGCACATTGTCACTTGCTCTGCAAGTTATTCCTAATTGATTGGACGCCTTTCACTTCGCGCGCCACTTCAACCGCCTTCCTTATTTCTGATCTGGAGCTGACCTGGCCGCTCAACTCAACTACGCCCTTGATAGTTGTTACCTTGATTTCGCTAGACTTCAAAGTAGGTTCGTTGAATATCGCCGCCTTGACCTTGGTGGTAATAATACTGTCGTCAAAATATTGTCCGGTACTTTCTTGCGTTGGAGTGGATGCACAACCCAGCGACGACAGTAACGCCAGGGCCATAAAGAATGAGGAAAAATATTTCAATGTTTTCATGGACAATCTCCTTTTATAAAAAACGTGGTTTCGTGAAAGATTACCGGACACAAAATGGTAATAGATAATCAATTCAACATCGATTTCCAATGATATTGCCAACCGGGCAACACCTGTTTGCAACGATACATCTAAATGCCGAGATGCACTAGCGACTTGCTGTTTCGGCAAGAAGCAGATTTAGCCAGGTGCGCTTTTAATAAAGACGAACAGTTTATTGATTTTCGGAACTAAAATCGTTTGTGTAGACCGATCGTGAAGCCGTGGGGCAGGATGCCCAAAATAATGGGACTATCCCTGTTGTGAGCGTAGTAGCCGGTTAGGCTGCCCAGCGCAAAGCCTGCCAACACATCGGTCTGCCAGTGTCCCCACACTTTCATCCTTGCGATACCGTCATAAACCGGAAGCAATTCCAGTGCGTATATGGAAGGGTCATCGTGACGGTATTCCAGAACAAATGGTGTAACAATCGCACTGACAGCCGCCACCTCACCGCTCGGAAAACTAAAGTGTGCCCCACCCTGGAACCATAGATTGGGGTCATTTGCTTGACCGGGTCTGGCACGGGTAAATGCATATTTCAGTCCTTGAGCCGAGATGCCGGCGAGAGAGGATGAGTCAATAGACTGCCAGAACGTTTTTCCCAATCGCGTATCCCCGCCTTCCCAGATGCCGCCGGCAAGCTCGCCAATAATCATGACATTCAGCAGGGCGAGTTGGTTTGAACGTTTTTAGATTCCGTTATCGCCGTAGCTCAGGCGGTGATCTATACCAAGCGGACCGCCGGCGGCATACGCACCAGTGCAGATGAGCATGAGATACGTCGTTAGCAGTAAATACCCAATGCCCTTGTGCACGATTGCTGCTCTCCCAGGACCAGAACGTATACGATCAAATTACGCCAACCGGACCATCGCTACAATTGTTGAGAGGCTGTTAGCTGCAGGCCCGGACCGGGTAAAAACGTAGCAATGGTGCCGAGTCCGCCATATGCCATTCTATTGGCTTTTGGCGAGTGTCACGAGCGGTTGGCGGAATATAGAACTTCCATGCGTCGGCTCTGAGTATTTAAAACTTGTCTTCAGGAAATCGCGTATCTGATGGAACAAGTGGAAATTATGTTCAGCTATTCCTGCCTCACCTCGAAATCATGCGTGATTACGGCAGTCTGGCCGAGCATGATGGAAGCAGAGCAGTATTTCTCGGCCGACAGCTTGATGGCCTTCTCGACGACTTCCGGTTTGATGTCCTTGCCGGTCACGACAAAATGCATGTGTATTTTGGTGAACACTTTGGGGTCGGTCTCGGCGCGCTCCGCTTCCAGTTCGACATAACAGCCGGAAACTGCCTGGCGACTTTTCTTCAGGATGCTGATCACATCGAAGCTGGTACAACCGCCGGCACCAAGCAGCAGCATTTCCATCGGCCGCGGGCCGAGATTGCGCCCGCCTGCGGCCGGTGAGCCATCCATCAATACCGCGTGGTTGCTTTCGGTTTCACCCAGAAAAGCGACCTGCTCCACCCATTTGACGCGAGCTTTCATGTTATTCCTTTGCTGACTGACTATCAGAGAACACCAACTTTAACCGATACCAGAGCAATCCGATAATCTCATGAACAAATATCTTGCTGTCCCGGAGAGATTCGGCGCGCGGCAGGAAGGTGAGCAGATCGATCTGATAACGCGTGGTAAAGGCGGTCGGCGCTTCAATGACTTCAAATCCGGCGCTGCGGAACACGGCAGCGGCACGCGGCATATGCCAGGCGTGGGTGACCAGATAAATCCTGCGGATTCCCGCCTGTTGCAGAATACGAAATGAATTTTGGGCATTTTCAAAAGTGTTGTCGGACGCACCTTCGGTCCAGCGTACCGGCACCCCGAAATCCTGTTCCAGCGACATGCGCATCTGCTGTGCTTCAGAAACACTGTTGCCCAGCGGTTTGCCACCGGTCACCAGTATCGGTTTGCCGGTCTCCCGCTGGAGTTTCGCACCGTAGCGCAGGCGAACCAGGGTGGCATCGGAGACCGTGTCTTGTCCTGAATATTCCGGCGCATGAAAATATGTCCCGCCACCGAGTATCACGATCGCATCGGCGGCTTGAGGCCGACTGTTGGGGTGGTCTATATTAAGAGGGGTGGTTTGCGCCTCCAGCAAATGCAGTGCGCCTTGCGCGAAATAAGGTGTGGACGAGATACAGAGCAATAAGAATGCAGCCAAGATCAAAATCCTGGCAAGTTTGGGCCGGCAGTAGAGCAGAATGAGGCCCAGCGCGAGCAGAAGTAGCAGGCTGAGCGGAGGGAGCAAGAGGGCGGCAATGCTGTTGGTGACGAACCAGGACATGGCAAGACCCGGGAATTCAGAATGCGCCCATCTTACCGGCTTTCATCCGTATTCCTGAAATGGGCGCGGCAATTCCGATGCGAAGAATTCCTGATAAGGGTCAAATAGCGTTTGACAGTGGCGGGTTCGCTGCAATAGAATGCGCGCCCTTCGAGGTTTACTTATTGAATTTTTAGGAATTGTGGCTATGAAAACATTTTCCGCTAAAGCAGAGGAAGTCCAGCACGACTGGCTTCTGGTTGACGCAGCCGATCAAGTGCTGGGCCGTCTGGCCGCGCAGATTGCGTCCCGTCTCCGTGGCAAGCACAAGGCGATTTATACGCCGCACGTTGATACCGGCGATTTCGTCGTCGTGGTCAATGCCGACAAACTGCGTGTGACCGGCAACAAGGCGGAAGCCAAGCTGTATCATCGCCACACGACATATCCCGGCGGTTTGTACACCACCAACTTTGCCAAGATGCAAGCTCGTCACGCGGGCCGGGTATTGGAAAAAGCTGTCAAGGGCATGCTGCCGAAAGGCCCGCTGGGCTACGCAATGTTGCGCAAGATGAAGGTGTATGCCGGTGCGGCACATCCCCATGAAGCGCAGCAACCCAAACCCGTTAATTTGTTGAAGGCATAATCGATCATGAGCGTAACTTATAACTACGGAACCGGCCGTCGCAAGAGTGCGGTGGCGCGCGTGTTTATGAAGGCAGGCAAGGGCGATATCGTGGTAAACGACAAGCCGATAGACGTATTCTTTTCCCGCGAAACCGGCCGTATGGTCGTTCGTCAACCGCTGACCCTGACCGAAACACTGGGAAAGTTCGATATCATGGTGAATGTCACCGGCGGCGGTGAATCGGGTCAGGCGGGCGCGGTGCGTCATGGCATCACCCGTGCATTGATAGACTACGATGCCACGTTCAAGGCTGTGCTGAAACAAGCCGGTCTGGTTACCCGCGATGCGCGCGAGGTTGAACGGAAAAAAGTTGGTTTGCGCAAGGCGCGCCGCAGGAAACAGTTCTCCAAGCGTTAAGTCGTTTTGGATGGAATACAAAAGCCGCCTTCGGGCGGCTTTTGTATTTTGTTGTAGAATAATGGGCGTTTTCAAGGGAAGTGACGATGATCAAAGTTGGCATAGTTGGCGGAACAGGTTACACCGGGGTTGAGCTACTGCGTCTGCTGGCCGCGCATCCGCAAGTCGCGTTGCAGGTGATAACGTCGCGTGCCGATGCCGGTATGCCAGTCAGTCAAATGTTCCCCAGCCTGCGCGGTTATGTGGATCTGCCGTTCACGCATCCGGACCAGGCTCATCTCGAGGATTGTGACCTGGTGTTCTTTGCCACACCGAACGGTATCGCGATGCAGCAAGTTCGCAAGTTGCTGGATGCAGGCATCAGGGTGATCGATCTGGCGGCAGACTTTCGTTTGCAGGACATTTCATTATGGGAAAAATGGTACGGCATGACCCACGCTTGTCCGGACTTGGTAGCTGAAGCGGTATACGGTTTGCCGGAAGTGAACCGGGAAAAGATCAGGCAGGCGCGCCTGGTCGCCAATCCGGGTTGTTATCCGACGGCGGTGCAATTGGGTTTCATCCCGTTGCTGGAAGCCGGCGTCGTTGAGCCGCAAACGCTGATTGCCGATGCCAAGTCCGGGGTGTCCGGTGCCGGGCGCAAGGCAGAAATGGCCACGCTGTTCGCGGAAGCATCGGACAGTTTCAAGGCTTACGGCGTGGCCGGACATCGCCACCTGCCGGAGATCAGGCAGGGTCTCGCGCGCGTGCTGGGCAAGGAGGTCGGGCTGACTTTCGTACCACACCTCACGCCGATGATACGGGGTATTCATGCCACGTTGTATGGCAGGCTGACCCGCGAGGTTGATCTTCAGAAGCTGTTCGAGCAACGTTATGCAAGTGAGCCGTTTGTTGATGTGATGCCCGCCGGCAGTCTTCCCGAAACGCGCTCGGTACGCGGTGCGAATCATTGTAGAATTGCGGTTTACAGACCTCAAGGCGGAGATATGGTGGTGGTATTGTCAGTGATTGATAATCTGGTCAAGGGTGCAGCGGGTCAGGCAGTGCAGAATATGAATATCATGTGCGGATTTCCGGAAACAACCGCACTGAACAACCTCCCTCTGTTGCCCTGATATGTGGCGCGGAGTCGAACGTCGGGTCAACCGCAGATTCAGTATTTCCGCGAGGAAGCTGTCGGTGCGGGCACACGTGCCCTGGTACCTGCGTTGGGGCATGATGTTGCCGTTCCTGCTGGCCGCTGCGGTTTTGGCCTGGTGGTCCTACAACTACGGCCTGGAATTGGCCGGTTTTCACCGCGATCAGACCGAGCAGGAATTGTCCATGTTGAAAGACCAGGTTTCCAGATTGCGGGTGGAAAATGGCCGACTCAATGACAAAGTGGCGAAATACGAAAGCGATATCCAGATCGAGCAGGCCAGCAATCAGGCAACATCCATGCAGCTAAAGAGCATGACAGATGAAAATGCACGCCTTCAGGAGGACCTGGTTTTCTTCCAGAATCTCACATCGGCGAGCGGCAAGGAGGGTGATCTGGGTGTTCATAGGCTGACGCTGGAACGGGACAAGATCCCCGGCGAATACAACCTGCGTATGTTATTGGTGCAGAGCGGACAGCGTGCCAAGATTTTTAATGGAAGCTATCAGTTGGTCGCCACGGTGTTTGAAAATGGAAAGAGCACTATTCATATATTCCCGCAGGATGGACCGGGGAATACACAATTCAAGCTCAGCTTCAGGTATTATCGCCGTGTAGAGCAGAGCATACAGTTGCCGCCTGATGCACAGTTGCAAAGTGTGCAAGTGCGCATATACGAACAGGGCGCAACCGACCCCAAGGTGCGTCAAAGCGTTAATCTATCATTAAATCAAGGAGTTAATGATGTTCAGTAAAAAACACAGCAAGCCGCAGACCCAGATCGATTCACTGGTCGGTGCAGGAACCTCCATTGACGGGGATCTTAATTTCAGCGGTGGGATGCGCATTGACGGTCAGGTAAACGGCAATGTTGTTGCCGCGCAGGGCAAACCGAGTACACTGGTACTGAGTGAGCACGCACGGGTGAACGGCGAAGTCAACGTCACCCATCTGGTGATTAACGGCTCGATCAGTGGATCGGTATATGCCAGCGAATATATGGAACTTCAAAGCAAGGCCAAGATCAATGGTGATGTGCATTACACGACGCTGGAAATCCAGCTGGGTGCAATCGTGGAAGGGCGTTTGATTCATACCAGCACGGCAGCGCAGGACAAAGTGGTAGCCTTCAAATCGAGTACGGGCGAATTTAAAGCGGGTAGTGGCGAATAATTTTTAAAGGAGCATAACAATGAATGCAATGACCGAAGTGCAAGATCCGTTGTTGTTTACCGACAATGCGGCGAACAAGGTAAAGCAATTGATTGAGGAGGAAGGCAATGCCGACCTTAAGCTGCGCGTGTTTGTCAGCGGCGGCGGCTGTTCCGGATTCCAGTACGGGTTCACCTTCGACGAGGTGGCCAACGAAGACGATACCGTGATGAGCAAGAACGGTGTTCAACTGCTGATCGACCCGATGAGTTTCCAGTATCTGGTTGGTGCGGAAATCGACTATCAGGAAAACCTGGAAGGCGCGCAGTTCGTCATCAAGAACCCGAATGCGACCACCACCTGTGGTTGCGGATCCTCCTTCTCTGCCTGAAGAAAATCTGAAATTTCGTTTAAGTTTGAAAAATCGGGGCGCAATACGCCCCGATTTTTTGTCAGAACTGCAAGTAGGGCAATGTACTTTAGAGGCCGCTGAGCACCTTTATATGCACCATTGCGCTGCGTCCCAGCGCGTGCAATTCATAACCGCCTTCCAGCGTCGACACGATCCGTCCTTGCGCGTATTTTCCCGCGATCCCTTTTAACGCGTCCGTGACCCACTCGTAGTCGGCCTCGGTCAGATTCAGCATTGCCATGTCATCGTCGCGGTGTGCATCGAATCCGGCCGAGATCAGCAGCAACTCGGGCCTGAAGCGTTCCAGTGCAGGCAGCCAATGCCGGTTGACGGCGGCGCGAAACTCTTCTCCGCTTGTCCCGGCGGGAAGCGGTACATTGATAATATGATCGTTGCCGCTATCGGCTCCGCAATAGGGGTAAAACGGATGCTGAAAAGTGGAGCACAACATCACACGCGGGTCGTCGTGAAACATGGTTTCCGTGCCGTTGCCGTGATGAACGTCGAAATCCGCTATTGCTACGCGCTGCAAACCGTAATGTGCCAGTGCATGCGCCGCGCCTACCGCGACATTGTTGAATATGCAAAATCCCATGGCGCGGGCGCGCTCGGCGTGGTGTCCGGGCGGGCGGACATTGCAAAAAGCATTTTCCACCTGCCCGGTCATCACCAGATCAACGCCATGCACCACGGCGCCCGCAGCGCGCAGCGCCGCCTGATAACTGAACGGATTCAGTGCGGTGTCGCCATCGAGATGCACAACACCCTGTGGCGGTACACTGGATTCGATCGAGGCGATATAGGTCTCGTCATGCACGCGCGACAACTGTTCGAGCGTTGCCTCGGGCGCATCATGGTGCTGCAGATAGTGCAGTAACCCGGACGCGATGAGCTGGTCCTCAATGGCATGGATGCGTGCCGGAGATTCCGGATGATGCGCGCCCATGTCATGTTTGAGACAGAGCGGATGGCTGATATAAGCGGTTTGCATGGCAGGGGCCGGACATTGGTACAGTGCTATCATACCTAACAAGTATTCAGGCAGAAGGAAATGTCATGGGTAAGCACTACCTCAGTACCCTGTTTGCACCGAAGTCTGTTGCCGTATTCGGCGCGAGTGACCGGCCGGACTCGGTCGGCCAGATCGTGTTCAAAAACATGCTGGAAGGCGGATTCAAAGGAGCGCTCTATCCGATCAATGTAAAAAATCCGCAAGTACAGGGCGTGCGCGCCTATGCTTCAATCTCGGACATCGGTGAACCGGTCGAATTGGTGGTCATCGCCACGCCGCCGCAGACCGTGCCGGGTATCATTGAAAGCTGCGGCATACACGGTGTGAAAGCGGCGGTCATCATCACTGCCGGTTTTGCTGAGGCCGACCAGGAAGGAGAGGCTCTCGAAAGAGCGTTGCTGGAAAATGCGCGCCGCTATGGAATCCGCCTGATCGGTCCGAACTGCCTCGGCATCATGCGCCCCTCCATCGGTTTGAACGCCACTTTCAACAAGGGTGGCGCAAACGCCGGCAATATCGCTTTCATATCGCAGTCCGGGGCATTGTGTACCGCGATTCTGGATTGGGCGCAGCACAACGATGTCGGGTTTTCCAGTGTGGTGTCGATGGGCTCATCGACCGATGTGGATTTCGGCGAGATCCTCGATTATCTGGTTTCAGATGCCAATACCCACAGCATCCTGATGTATATCGAGGGAATCCGCAACGCGCGAAAATTCATGAGCGCATTGCGCGCCGCGGCGCGCTTCAAACCGGTGATCCTGGTCAAGGTTGGCCGCCATGAGGCGGGCTCAAAGGCAGCAATGTCGCATACCGCGTCGCTGGTGGGGGCAGACGATGTTTTCGATGCGGCTGTCAGTCGGGCCGGCGTGGTGCGGGTGCAGACGATTACCCAACTGTTCACCGCGGCCAAGGCATTGTCGTGCGGATTCCGCCCGGTCGGTAACCGCCTGGCCGTTGTCACCAATGGCGGCGGTCCCGGGGTGATGGCGGCGGATCGCGCCGCCGACCTGGGGCTAACGATGGCCACATTGTCGGAAACCACGATCGATTATCTCAACCGGCATCTTCCGCCGACCTGGTCGCACGGCAATCCGGTCGACATCATCGGCGATGCCCAGGCGGATCGCTACCATCACGCCGTCAAGGCCTGTCTGGAGGATGACAACGTGGACGGTGTTCTTGCCATACTCACGCCGCAGGCCATGACCAAACCGCTGGAATCGGCACAGGCGATGATCGAGCTTGCCAACGCGCACAGCAAACCGCTGCTGACCTGCTGGATGGGCGATACGCAGGTCGCCGAAGCGCGCCAGTCCTTTGCCCGCGCGCACCGGCCGCACTTCCGCACGCCTGAACCGGCGGTGGAAGTGTTCTCCCACCTTTCCGCCTACTACCGCAACCAGAAGTTGTTGATGCAGATGCCCGGCCCTTTCTCGCACCATGTCGAACCGGATGTGGAAAGCGCGCGAATGATCATCGAAGGGGCGATGCAGGAGCACCGCAAGGTGCTGACGGAAATGGAATCGAAAGCCTTGTTGTCGGCTTTTCATATTCCCGTCGCGAAAACTTTGGTCGCCCGCTCGCCCAACGAAGCACTGCTGATCGCCCAGCAGTTGGAATTTCCGGTGGCAATGAAAGTCAACTCGCCGGACATATCGCACAAGAGCGATGCAGGTGGCGTGCTGCTCAATTTGAACAGTGCGAATCAGGTTCGTGCCGCCTATCAGCACATTATCGACAGTGTCCAGCACAACCGTCCCGAGGCCCGCATGGATGGTGTTTCCATCGAACCAATGATCGTCAAGCGGAACGGCCGCGAGTTGATGATAGGCCTGACCAGCGATCCGGTATTTGGTCCGGTGATTACGTTCGGCGCGGGTGGAACGGCTGTCGAAATAATGGGCGACCGTGCGGTTTCCCTGCCGCCGCTGAACCGTTTTCTGGTGAGAGAATTGATTCAGGAAACACGTGTCGCCAAAATGCTGGGCTCATTCCGCAACATGGCTCCGGCCAACATGGATGCGCTGGAAAACGTGTTGTTGCGCGTGTCGGAAATGGCCTGCGAACTTCCTTTGCTCAAGGAAATGGATATCAATCCGCTGATCCTGGACGAGAACGGTGCGCTGGCCGCCGATGCGCGCGTGGTGCTGGAATACCGCCAGCCGAGTGCCGACCGCTACGCGCACATGGCCATCTACCCGTATCCCGCCCAACTGGTCCGCCAGTGGCAACTAGCCGATGGCACCGACATCACCATCCGACCGATCCGTCCGGAAGATGCAGAACTGGTGCAGGCATTCGTGCGCGGTTTGTCGGAAGAGTCGAAATACTTCCGCTTCATGAACAGCATGCAGGAACTCACCGAAACAATGCTGGTGCGCTTTACCCAGATTGACTACAGCACCGAGATGGCACTGATCGCGGTGACTGTTGAGCACGGGAAGGAAACCGAGATCGGCGTTGCGCGGTTTGCAATCAATCCGGACGGGGATTCCTGCGAATTTGCGCTGGTAGTGGCAGACAACTTGCAGGGTAAGGGGTTGGGGCAAAAACTCATGGTTTCGCTGATGGAAGCTGCCCGTGAAAAAGGATTGAGCTCGATAGAGGGCGAGGTATTGAGCAACAATCACAACATGATCAAACTCATGACACGCCTCGGCTTTGCCACCAAAACCAGCGAGGAAGACCAAAGCATCATTAAGGTAAGCAAGAACTTGTAAGTGCTTTACCGCCCGGCGTCGCTATAGCCGGAATTGCTCAAGCTTGATCTTCACGGTGTTCACAAAATGTCATGATGGTTACGATAGATCGCCCCGAGTATGCATGAGTGCTTTGCACCAGTGACCTGGGGCAGGTTGGCTGGGTTTCCATGCAGGGCTTGCTGTGCCAACCAGGCGAATGCGATGGCTTCAAGATAATCGCCGTCCACTCCGAGCGTATCGGTTGTTTCCACATTGCAATCAGGCAGCAAAGCGGCCAAACGGTTTTGCAGTGCCTGATTGTGCGCGCCGCCGCCGCACAGATAAACTTCTGTGGCGCCCGGACAATGATTCTGGATGGACAACACGATGCCGCGGCAAGTCAGTTCCAGCAGGGTGGCTTGCACGTTCGCGGGAACTTCGCCGCCCTGCAGATGGCTTTCCAGCCAGGCAATATTGAACAGGTCGCGCCCGCTGCTTTTGGGCGGCGGCAGGGCAAAGTAGCTTTCAGCGAGCAATTGTTCCAGCAGTGCGGGCAGCACATTGCCGGACGCCGCCCATGCCCCGTTGTCGTCATAGGGTTTGCCCAAACTCTGCATGCACCAGGCATCCATCAACAGGTTGCCGGGACCGCAGTCGAAACCTGTGGTTGGCTTGCCCGGAGCGAGATCGGTCAGGTTGCTGATGCCGCCGATGTTGACAATGACGCGATGGATGTCCGGATCGCGCAGCACATGATCGTGAAATGCCGGAACCAGCGGCGCGCCCTGTCCGCCTGCGGCGATGTCGCGACTGCGAAAATCGCTGACCACGGTGGTGCCGGTCAGTTCAGCAAGCAGTGCGGCATTGCCGATTTGCAACGAGTAACCGTGCTCGGGACAGTGGCGAATGGTTTGGCCGTGGCAGCCGACAGCTTTGACTTCCTGCTTCGAAGATTTGGCTACAACGAGCAATGGAGCAACCGCTGCGGCATACATGCGTGCCAGCAGATTGCCAACGACTTGTGCCTGATGCAACTCGTTATGTCCCGGCAGGTGCAACGCCAGCAGGGAATTTTTCAGCGCGTTGTCATAAGGGAGATAGTGTTTGGCGAGTTGCCGGGGTTTGGGTTGGCTTAAATCTACCAGGACCGCATCTATGCCGTCCAGACTGGTTCCGGACATCAACCCAATATATAGCTCAGGCGGTGACACTTGAAAGCTAGTCGAGTTGCGCGAGATTGGTATTGCGCAGCAGGTTCAGGCGCGCAACCAGGCCGTTTGCCACGGGCTGAAACGCGGCAAGATCCGCACTATCGATCGGTTTTGCATCGGGCAAAGCAACGCGCAGAGCGTCTTTTTGCTGGCCGTTCACCCTGAATTCATAATGCAGATGCGGTCCGGTAGCCAGTCCGGTCATGCCGACATAACCGATCACTTCCCCCTGAGCAACATGCTGGCCCTTGTGCAGGCCCTTGGCAAAGCGCGACAAGTGACCGTAGACCGTGGTGTAGCGCCCCTGATGGTTAACCATGATGACGTTGCCGTAGCCGCCTTCTCTGCCAACAACGGCAACGATTCCGTCAGCGGTCACTTTGACTTTGGTACCCATGGGCGCGGCAAAATCGGTACCCTTGTGCGAGCGCCATTTTTTGAGTATCGGGTGAAAACGGGAGAGGGAAAAGCTTGAGCTCACCCGCGAGTACGGGATGGGTGAGCGCAGAAAGGCTTTATGCACGCTCTTGCCATCCGGGGTGTAATAATCGCCGTGCTGCGCATCTTTTTCGAAATACAGGGCGCGGTACGCGTGGCCCTGATTGATGAATTCGGCAGCCTGTATGCGGCCCATGTGCAGCAATGCGCCGTTGCTGTACGTCATTTCATAAACCACGGTGAACCTGTCACCTTTGCGCAGATCATGATGGAAATCGATATCGCCGCTAAACAGATCACTCAATTGGTTGGCTGCTGAATCGGACAGGCCTGCTGCATCGGTAGCGGCATACAGGTTGGTTTTGATTTCGCCGGTGCGCACAAACAGGCGGGTCTCCATCTGTGCGGGCAATGTTTTGGTGTGGAATTCGCCCTGCTGTTTATTTATCAATATCTGCGCACTATCGGTGTCGAGGTAGCGCAATGCGATCAGCTCCCCGGCGGCGTTAGTTTCGGCCTGCACTTCAGTGCCGACCGGCAATTTGCGGAAAGATGCGGTGTCGGCGGATTTGCGCAGATAATCACCGGCGGCAGTATCTTCAATGCTCAGGCGGCGTAACAGCTCATCCACTGTGTCACCGCGTTGCACGCGTTCGTTGCGCCAGTAGTCGGCAACAGTTTTGTCAGCGGCGACTTTGGGCAATGCAACATTTTCGATGTCGACTTTGTTCGAAGCCAAATCAAAATCGCTTTGCGGAACCAGGCCGAAAGCGGTAACCACCCCAAGTAATGGAAGTGCCGATAGTGCGACGAACCAGCGCAGCTTTTTTTTGCCTTCTGTCATTTTGCGTCCTTGGCTGTACGGGTTTTGGGTTAACATTCGGGACGTTCCGGGTTGCTTTTCGTTGTCCATGCAACGTGTTGCGTTGATGACCGTGCGGACTTTAACAGAAAGCGGCGCCACCTCAAAACCGGGCTGATGGATGGCAAAATAACGGCGATGTATGGTTGGAAAACAAAAATGCCCGGTTTTATGGGGATTCCCCTGATGCGATTTGATGATCAACTTATGAGTGAAACGACCAAGCCAGAAATGAAATCAATTGAAATGTCACACACCCTGGCGCAAATCAAGCGCGGCGCACACGAGTTGCTGCTTGAGGATGAATTGAAACAGAAGCTCGCGCTGGGGCGCCCGCTGCGCGTCAAGGCGGGCTTTGATCCCACCGCTCCGGATCTGCATCTTGGTCATACCGTGTTGCTCAACAAGATGCGCCAGTTGCAGGACCTTGGGCATCACGCGCTGTTTTTGATCGGCGATTTTACCGGCATGATAGGCGATCCAAGCGGTAAAAATACCACCCGCCCGCCGTTGTCACGTGAGCAGGTGTTGGAAAACGCCCAGTCCTATCGCGACCAGGTATTCAAGGTGCTGGACCCGGAAAAGACCGAGATCGTGTTCAATTCGGCCTGGATGGACAAATTCAGTGCGGTGGATCTGATCAAGCTGGCAGCCACGCACACCGTCGCGCAGATGCTGGAACGCGATGATTTTTCCAAACGCTACAGGGGCAACCAGCCCATCGCGATACACGAATTTATCTATCCGCTGGTGCAGGGCTATGATTCCGTGGCGCTCAAGGCGGATATCGAACTGGGCGGTACGGACCAAAAATTCAATCTGCTGATGGGGCGTGAGCTACAGAAGCATTATGGACAAGCTTCGCAGTGTGTACTCACCATGCCGTTGCTGGAAGGCCTGGACGGCGTGAACAAGATGTCCAAGTCGATGGGCAATTACATCGGTATCACTGATGCGCCACAGGACATGTTCGGCAAACTGATGTCGATTTCCGATACGTTGATGTGGAAGTACCTGGAGTTGCTATCGTTCCGCAATCTGGACGAGATCGCCGGTTGGCAATCGGAGGTGGCGGCCGGGCGCAATCCGCGCGACATCAAGGTATTGTTGGCGCAGGAGATCGTGGCGCGTTTCCACAGCCGGCAGGCCGCAGAGGCCGCACTGGCTGAATTCGAAGCCCGTTTCCGTCAAGGGGTGTTGCCGGATGATATGCCGGAAGTCAATGTTTCCGCACCGGATGGCAGCATTGCTGTGCCGCAATTGCTCAAACAGGCAGGCCTGGTGGACGGAACCTCAGAAGCGATGCGCATGATCCAGCAAGGCGCGGTCAAGCTGGACGGCGAGCGCGTCAATGACAAGTCGGTGGTGGTCAAAGCGGGCGCAGTGGTTGTGGCGCAGGTGGGCAAGCGTAAATTCGCCCGAATCACGGTTCTGTAGATTGTGGTTGTAGCAGGGGAGGTCTTTTGCTAGAATCGCGCCCTCAATTTTTTTGTAGAAGGTAGTTTGTTCATGACAACAGTACGTGTTAAAGAGAATGAGCCGTTCGAAGTGGCGATGCGTCGTTTCAAGCGTTCCGTGGAAAAGACCGGTCTGCTGACCGATTTGCGCGCTCGTGAATTTTACGAGAAGCCAACCGCTGAGCGTAAGCGCAAGCTGGCTGCTGCTGTGAAGCGCCATTACAAGCGCCTGATGAGCCAGGTTCTTCCTCCAAAACTCTATTGATTGACCCGCTGCGCCCGCCCCGGGCGTTGTGGTCGGTTTTGATATGAGTCTCAAGCAGCAAATCACTGAAGACATGAAAACCGCGATGCGCGCCAAGGAAACGGCGCGTCTCGGGGCTATTCGTCTATTGCTCGCCGCGATGAAGCAACGCGAGGTGGATGAACGTGTTGAATTGTCGGATGCGGATGTGGTCGCCATCATCGAAAAGATGAACAAGCAGCGGCGCGATTCCATCAGTCAATATGAAGCGGCGGGGCGCCAGGATCTGGCGGATGTCGAAAAATTTGAAATGAGCGTGTTGGCCACCTACATGCCGCAACAGCTCAGCGAAGCGGAAATTGCTACGGCTATTGCCGAGGCGATTGCCGCGACCGCTGCGGCCAGCCAGCAAGACATGGGCAAGGTGATGGGTATGCTCAAACCCAAGTTGGCCGGACGCGCCGATATGGGCAAGGTTTCTGCACTGATAAAGGCGCGGCTGACAAATTAGTTTCTGGCAAGATAATCTCCGGTTAAACCACGCTGCGCGATATCCCTGTATCTTGATTCCCAAGGATGAGGGGTGTCGAACTTGATGAGAGGGCGGTGCTGGCATGATTCCAAAAAACTTTATTCAGGATCTGCTTAATCGTCTCGACATCGTGGACGTGGTCGAGCGCTATGTCCCGCTCAAGAAAGCCGGCGCGAATTATGTCGCTTGCTGTCCTTTCCACAACGAAAAATCCCCTTCCTTTACCGTCAGCCAGACCAAGCAGTTTTATCACTGTTTTGGCTGCGGCGCGCACGGCACGGCAATTGGTTTTGTCATGGAACACGCCGGACTCGGCTATGTCGATGCGATCGAGGAACTGGCGCGCGGCGTGGGTTTGGAAGTTCCGCATGAACGGCAGGCAGCGGGTGAGGCATACCAGAAAGTTGCGCCGGATTTGTATGAGGTGATGCAAACCGCCACCCGTTATTACCGCGAGCAACTCAAACAAAATCAGCGTGCGATCGACTATCTCAAGCAGCGCGGCCTGAGCGGCGAGGTCGCGGCCAGGTTCGGCATCGGCTACGCGCCGGAAGGCTGGCAGAATCTTGCCGCCGCGTTTCCTGGTTATCAGGATGAAACGCTAAGCGAAACCGGACTGGTGATTGATAAGGAAGACGAAGCCCCCGCAAGGGGCGCGCCGCCTGACGCTCGCGCTTCGCGCGGTCATGGCGCAGGCAAGCGTTATGACCGTTTTCGCGACCGTATTATGTTCCCAATCATTAATGTGCGTGCCCAGGTCATCGGTTTCGGTGGCCGCGTGCTGGACAAAGGCGAGCCCAAGTACCTGAACTCGCCGGAAACGCCATTGTTCGAAAAAGGCCGCGAGCTGTATGGCCTGTACCAGGCACAAAAAGCCATACGCGCCGGTCAACGGGTGCTGGTGGTGGAAGGCTACATGGACGTGGTGGCACTGGCACAACACGGCGTTGAATATGTCGTCGCGACGCTGGGTACGGCAACCACGCCCTATCATGTACAGAAATTGTTGCGTCTCACCGAACTCATCATATTCTGTTTCGACGGTGACAAGGCGGGGCAGAAGGCGGCCTGGCGCGCGCTGGAAAATGCGCTGCCTTTTTTGCAGGACGGCAAACGCATCAGTTTCCTGTTCTTGCCAGCCGAACATGACCCGGACAGTTTTATTCGGGAATTCGGCAAGGATGCTTTTGAGCAGTGCGTGCAGGAAGCCATGCCGTTGTCGTCCTACCTGTTGCGTGAAGTCAGCGCGGGGCTGGATTTGGCTACCCAGGAAGGCCGCAACCAGTTATTGCAACGCGCCAAGCCGTTGCTGAGCGCGATCGTTGCACCGGCCACGGCGTTGCTGCTGCGCAAGGAAGTTGCCGCGCTTTCGGGCGTCAGCCAGGCCGAATTGGAGGCATTGTATGAGATCAAACCGGTTGTGCGCAGTCCGCGTATCGCTTTCCAAAAAGCCGGACGCACCCCGCCCTCCGCACACCGCTTGCTGTTGCAATGCCTGATTGCACAACCGGAGCTGGGGCTACAAATTCCTGAAGAGTGGCATGATCTGGGTGCCGATGCCGAAGCGGTTCTGGCTGTGCTGATGGTATTGCGGGAAACTGATTTCACACTGAATGGTCCTATCCTCACGCAACTTTTTCAGGGCACAGTCCACGAAAAGATACTGGCCGCAGCAGAGGCGGATATGCTGAGCTGGGGTGAGAATTTTGATGTGGCTGCCGAGTTTTCCGGGCTGATCAGCAGATTTAACGAGGGGCAACGCCGCCGGCAACGCCAATTGCTGGAAGCCAAAGGCCTGGCCAATCTGACGGCCCCGGAACGCGAGCAATACCGGCTGTTACAGCAAAGAGTCTAACCCCCCAGCGGGAGCTACTAGTCGGTTGGATATACAAAGCTAACCATCCGGCCAGGTTAGGAAAAATTGACGCTATCAGGTATAATCCGCCGCTTTTCTGCGGCATTTAATGGCCTCAATGCAATTGAATGAAGCAGGGCCTCAATGCAATTGAATGAAGTAGGGTCTTACGCAATTTTAGGAATATGAATATGACAAAGCTAAAAGACAAGAAAAAGCCGGTCAAGAAAGAAAAGGTCGTTGTTGAACAACCTGTGATTGACCAGCTTCAGGATATCGAGGCAAGGCGCACTCGCCTGAAAGCTTTGATCGTTCTGGGCAAGGAACGCGGTTATTTGACCTACGCGGAAATTAATGACCACTTGCCGGATATGCTCGAGGTCGAGCAAATCGAGGGCATCGTCACCATGATCAACGAGATGGGCGTCTCTGTCTGCGATGTGGCACCGGATGCCGAAACGCTGATCATGACAGATTCTGCACCCGCGGTGGCGGATGAGGATGCGGTGGAAGAGGCCGAAGCCGCCCTTTCAACGGTCGACTCTGAATTCGGGCGCACCACTGACCCGGTGCGCATGTATATGCGCGAAATGGGCACGGTAGGATTGCTTACCCGCGAAAAAGAAATCGAAATCGCCAAGCGTATCGAAGAAGGTTTGAAGCACATGATTCAGGCCATTTCCGCATGTCCGGCGACCATAGCTGAAATCCTGGCAATTGCGGCCAAGATCAAGGCAGATCAGATGCGCATCGACGAACTGATCGATGGTTTCGTGGATGTTGAAGATGAAGCCGTCATCACCGACAACGGCGATGACGAAGTTGAAGATACCGGTAGTGCTGACAATGACCATGACAGCGACGAAGAAGAGGATGAGGAAGCCGCGGCGGCCGCCGCCGCCGCCAATCTTGCCCAATTGAAGGCGGATGCGCTGGAACGTTTTGCCCTAATTTCGGACTATTTCACCAAGCTGGGCAAGGCATACGACAAATATGGTTACCGCAGCAAGCAGTACGACAAGTTACAGATGGGTATTTCCGATGAATTGATGAAGTTCCGCTTTACCGCGAAACAGGTGGATGCGTTGTGCGATACCATGCGCGGTTTGGTAGAGGAAGTGCGCCGCAGCGAGCGTGTTATCCAGGATATGTGCGTGACCAAAGGCAAGATGCCGCGCACACATTTTATCAAGACCTTTCCCGGGAACGAAGATAACCTGCAATGGCTGGATCACGAACTCAAGACGAAAAAGCCCTATAGCGAAACGATCGAACGCTACCGGCATTCCATCGTGGAGCAGCAAAACCATCTGCTGGAATTGCAGCAGCGCGTTGGTATTCCGATTCGCGACCTGAAAGAAATCAACCGGCAGATGACCAATGGCGAAGCCAAGGCACGCCGTGCCAAACGCGACATGATCGAGGCCAACCTGCGCCTTGTGATTTCGATCGCAAAGAAATACACCAATCGCGGACTGCAATTTCTCGACTTGATCCAGGAAGGAAACATCGGCCTGATGAAAGCGGTGGACAAGTTCGAATACCGTCGCGGCTATAAATTTTCGACCTATGCAACCTGGTGGATACGCCAGGCGATCACCCGCTCCATAGCCGACCAGGCGCGCACCATCCGTATTCCGGTGCACATGATCGAAACCATCAACAAGATGAACCGCATTTCGCGGCAAATCATGCAGGAGACTGGTCAGGAACCGGACGTGGCGACCCTGGTATTGAAGATGGAAATGCCGGAAGACAAGATTCGAAAGATATTCAAGATCGCCAAAGAACCGATCTCGATGGAAACTCCGGTGGGCGATGATGATGATTCGCACCTGGGCGATTTCATCGAAGATTCGCATACCGCGGTACCTATCGATGCGGCGATTTACGATAGCCTGCGCGGCGCAACCTCCGATATTCTGGACAGCCTGACACAACGGGAGGCCAAGGTATTGCGGATGCGCTTCGGTATCGAAATGAATACGGACCATACACTGGAAGAGGTGGGCAAGCAATTTGACGTCACCCGCGAACGTATTCGCCAGATCGAAGCAAAGGCGTTGCGCAAGCTTCGTCATCCGTCGCGTTCCGAAAAGTTGAAGAGCTTTTTGGACAGCGAAAATTAGGCTGGCAACAGCTGATTCTTTTCGGGCCCTTAGCTCAGTTGGTTAGAGCAGAGGACTCATAATCCTTTGGTCCACGGTTCAAGTCCGTGAGGGCCCACCAACAAGCAGTACGAAGTTGTATCAAGGAGTACATTAAACCCGCACTGCCATAGGCTTTGCGGGTTTTTTCTTGTCCATTTCAATACGATATGATGGATTGACATCAGGGGGCAACTAGGGGCAACATTGGGGGCAATTGATATATATCTATGAGGAGTTGCCCCCATGGCATTGACTGAAGTTGCAATAAAGAATGTAAAGCCCGGCGAGAAAGCAATACGCCTGTTTGATGGCGGAGGCCTTTATCTGGAAGTCGCTCCAAGTGGCGGAAAGTGGTGGAGGCTTAAATATCGTTTCGATGGAAAAGAAAAGCGTTTATCTCTTGGTGTCTATCCCGATGTCAGCCTCAAAGATGCAAGGCAACGGCGTGATGATGCGCGAAAGCTGTTAGCGAATGGCACCGATCCCGGCGAAAATCGCAAAGCCATAAAAGCTGCAAAGTCTGAACGTGCAGCGAACAGTTTTGAGGTAGTAGCTCGTGAATGGTTTGGGAAAAAAGCTCCAAGCTGGGCACCATCCAACGCTGAAAAAGTTTTAGCCCGGCTGGAAAAAAATGCATTCCCATGGTTAGGAAATCGACCAATTGCCGACATTACACCACCTGAGCTATTGAAGGTTCTTCGTAGAATTGAAGATCGAGGTGCTGTCGAAAGCGCCCATCGAGTGAAAAACTATTGCAGTCAGATTTTTCGGTACGCAATCGCAACTGGACGTGCTGAGCGCGATGCTTCCTCTGATTTGCGGGGGGCTTTGAAAACGCCGGTTAAACAACATCATGCTGCAATTACTGATCCTAAGTTCGTAGCCGAGTTACTTCGTGCCATAGAAAGCTATCAAGGTTCATTCGTTACCAAATGCGCTCTCCGTCTCGCGCCACAATTGTTTGTGCGCCCCGGCGAACTGCGTCAAGCCGAATGGATTGAATTTAATTTGGATAATGCTGAGTGGAATATCCCCGCTGGACGGATGAAAATGCGAGAAGCACACCTTGTGCCTTTGTCCACGCAAGCAGTAGAAATATTGCGCGATCTCCACGCACTTACGGGTGAAGGGAAATACGTGTTTCCAGGAGCAAGAACCAATGACAGACCGATGAGCGATAACGCAGTATTGGCCGCGCTACGGCGAATGGGTTTTGCCAAGGATGAAATGAGCGGCCACGGTTTTCGCGCAATGGCCCGTACTATCCTTGATGAGGAGCTTGGGGTGAGACCGGATTTCATCGAACATCAGCTTGCCCATGCTGTGCGTGACCCAAATGGGCGCGCATATAACCGCACCGCGCATCTTACAGAACGCCGAAAGATGATGCAGCAATGGGCAGATTATCTGGATAAGTTGAAAGCGGGTGCCGAAGTAATACCGCTACGAGCTAATACCTAATGCACCATGAGCAAGATTAATCCCATGCCCAAAAAACTGACAATGGATCGTGCATTGTCTATTACTCGAAGCTCAATTGCGAGGTTAGGAGACTTAGTAGCAGTTCAGGTAGATAAGAGATTCCCGAAGGGTGAAATGTGCTCTATTTTTATGCCTAGCCATGATGTAAAGGTTAAAAAGTTTCCTCAACCCGATGCTGAAAATTACTTGAAAACACTTTATGCAGACGGTGGATGGATTGAATCACTTGCGGAGTTTTCAGATGAGGCATTAGCTTTGCAATACGACTATTGGGGGGGCGTTTTTCAAAAGGGCAGACTTGCGGGTGATGTGGGTGATCCAAGTCAGTTTGAAAAAGATTATAAGGAAGCATTAGAGCAACGTGATGGCATTTCTTCCGAGATAGCAAAAATTGTTCGGGAAGAAATTGTGCGCCAGCATAAGAATCATCTATTGGCGGCAAGTCAGGGCAGAAAATTATCGCTATCGAATAGCAACAAGGGAAAAAAAGATCGTTCAGTAAAAAATGATGATGGGAAAACGTTGTATGAGGTTATACGTAATCTCGCAAAAAATCACCCTGATGAAATGCCCAACGAACTCTGGCCACACTTGAAGACAGCTATTGAGGAATGGTCTTACAGCAATTGCTTAGAAACAAGGCCGGGCGGAAAGAATCGCGATAGCTGGAGTTATCAATTCACAAAAAGTGACGGCACAGTGGACTCGATAACCTATCAAACCTTCCGAAAAAATCTTTCAGATTAGAAAATCCGGTAATTAACCCGGCTGCATACCACACCGGTCTTATTGTGTTGAGACTGTCATATGACGGTTAATTCAACTCTATGAAAGATAAGACCATGCTAACAAATCAAAACCAACATCCTCACGTCTATTTACGTCTGGCTGATATGCGAATTCGATACCGTGTATCAGGTAGCACTGTTTGGAAATGGGCTGCTGACTCACAAAGCGGATTTCCCAAGCCGATAAAATTGGGTCCAAAAACGACAGTTTGGCGGCTTGCTGATCTAATGGCGTGGGAAGAATCTCGTGCGCCTGCGAAGTAAGGTGGCAACCATGAATCCAAAATGCGGAGTTAGTCATGAGCGCTACTAGGGGAACATGCCCCTCTTTCCAAGTATATGCCTTTGATCTGATGGCAAAGCGGGATTATCGAATGATGACGCTGTCAGAACGCGGACTTCTATTTTCAATGTTATGTGAGTGTTGGGCGAACATTGAAATTCCGGCTAATCCTGACGAACTGGCTCAATTATTGGGAAAACAGAAAGAAGTTCAAGGTGCGCTTACACAAAATGTTATTAGATTCTTTGATCTAACGCCGAATGCCAATTTTCGCTCTCCTGATCTAGAAGCGTATCGCAAGAATGTCCTCGAAAAACGTGAGCGCATGAGTGAGGGTGGGAAAAAGGGTGGTAAACAACGGGCAGAGAATGAAAAGAAATTAAGGGGGGCTTCAAGCCACCTTTCACCATTTGGACAAGCCACCCTTAAAGGCCGTGAGACTGAGCATGAATCTGAACATGAGAATGAGCCTGCAAAGAAGGCTGATATTCTGGACGATTGGGTAAATGATTATGAAAGAGCATCTAGGGGTACATAGTCTTTGACGCACAAAATCGCCAAACGAACTATTTGTTAATTGAGGTGCAATATGGCTGCAAGGAAATGGACACAGGCACAACGCGAAAATCAAGCTAAGCTAATACACAAATGGAAACCATGGGAAAAATCCACTGGCGCACGATCTTCTGAGGGTAAGGCAATATCATCAAAAAATGCATACCGATATGAAATACGGGAAGTCATGCGTGAAATGGCGAGAGTAAATCGGGCTCTAATCCCTAGGTTGGAACAATTCATGGAATTTAAGGCATGGTTAGTAGAGAAAGGAATATTCAGACGTTAAGTGTTTCCTACAATTTACATAATCTCCCGAATAGTATGTTCCTTAAAGTAGTAAAATTAAAAGAGATAGAGTGCGTAATTAAGAACGCCAACAATTAGCCTTAAAACATCATTACAGTCGACAACGAACGATAGAAATATATAAGGGGATTAATAATGGCAACAACAGTTTTATCCATTGGACCGTTTCGTGATGTTCATAGTATTGATATTTTCAGCCGTAAGGGCCGGAAGTTCACTGTCGACATATACAAAAATAAAGATGGGTTTGAATCTGATGTCACCATTATTGACAGAGTGTCGTCCGTACCCGGTAGTTGGATTTTTCACACAGAACCGACTTCAACCGCAGCTAGTGATAACTTTGAGGCTTGTATTAAACTTATAAATGATTACCTTCTTAAAGTAGACCCGCAAGATCATATCTTTGATGTTCACAATCCATGTAACTGCCCATTTTTGGATAAGCCTGGTCAAGAGCGGGTTCTGTCTGGGAAAGGCATAACTTGTCCCGTTCGGGTCAATTAAAATTACTATCGTAGGCTATTAATTAATGCCCACGCTAGACTGGCTCAACCGTGCCGAAGCGCTGACCTTATCCGGCAAGGTACCTTACCGTGTGCTGGAACCTGTATCCGAACACGGCGACGCTAACGCGAGCAATCTCCTCATTCAAGGCGACAACCTCGATGCGCTTAAGGCGCTGCTGCCGTTCTATCGTGGTCGTGTGAAGTGCATCTATATTGATCCCCCGTTTAATACAGAACAGGCTTTTCCGAATTACGACGATAATCTAGAACACGCGCAATGGCTGACTATGCTCTACCCACGCTTGATATTGTTGCGTGAACTCTTGCACAACGACGGTACGCTATTCATCCATATTGACGACAATGAACTTGGATATCTCATCGCAATAGCTGATGAGGTGTTTGGGCGAAAAAATCGTGTGGCGGTGGTTACATTTAAACAAGGAGCCGCAACCGGTCATAAATCAATCAACCCCGGTATGGTTAGCACGACAAATTTTCTTCTTGTCTATGCCAAGGAGAAATCATGTTGGAAGCCTTCACGATTATTTACTGGACGTGAGCGTGATAAACGTTATGGGCAGTTTTTAATCAATCCAGATGACAATTATGCTGATTGGAAACTATCGACGCTTTCCGCAGCATTCGCAGCAGAAAAAGGTAAAAAGATAACCATTTTGCGAAGGGAGCTTGGTCCTAAGTTACTAGAAGAAGAAATTAACAACTTCGTAATTAAACACGCAAGTCAGGTTATTCGTACAGCCAGACCCGAATACGATGCGGTGAGCGAAGTGGCACAACGGATGATTGACCAATCGAAAAGTGAACCACGCAGAATATTTCGTCTCGTTCGAGAAAAATTTTCCGATATGTATTTTCAAAACGGCGAGCGTTGGATATTTTACCGCGAAAAATTGAAAGAGATTGATGGCGAATTGATGGCGGGTGAGCCTCTGACAACACTTTGGGATGACATACTTTCCAACAATCTCCACAATGAAGGCGGTGTTGAATTTCCAAAAAGTAAAAAGCCAGAAGCTCTTATCAAAAGAATTCTAGAATTATGTTCATCCCCAAAAGACATCGTGCTTGACAGTTTTCTTGGTAGTGGCACAACCGCTGCCGTGGCACATAAAATGGGACGACAATGGATCGGCATTGAGATGGGCGAACATGCTGTGACGCATTGCATCCCACGGTTGCAAAAAGTAATCGAGGGAGAACAAGGGGGTGTCTCGCAAGCGGTTAATTGGCAGGGCGGCGGTGGTTTCCGCTTCTTACGCTTGGGTGAGCCAATGTTCAATGCTGATGGCAGCATACATCCAGCAGTGCGTTTTGCGACGTTGGCCAGTTTTATCTGGATGCAAGAAACAGGTCTTGCAAAGAGCGGACCGTGGAAGGTGCCCAAGCTGGGGGAACATGAAGGGCGCGGCATCTATCTCCTATTTAACGGTATCCTTGGCGACAAGCGCCCA
>DATKVR010000039.1:0-2513 GCA_035529955.1 Gallionella sp. | reverse complement strand
TTGATGCCGGTGATATCCGCTTCGTGCAGCGCGCGCAATTTGTCCATATCGTTGTTGATGGCCTGTCTAAGCCCGTTGAATGCAGGCCGGTTCAGGCGTTGCAAACGCGAATCAGCGGTTTGCATCGCGATCAATGCAGCCCTCACGTTGGCCGACAATTGCAATTGTTGCGACGCGATCAGCAGCATCTGCTCGACCTCGGCCAGCGCGGCTTCATCGCTATTTGCCGAAAGATTGTTGTACAGGTTCTCCAGTGCGGCACGCTGGTTTTGCGACTCGGCATAGCTTGATTCCATCGTTGCAACTTTGGCTGACAGTTCGCGTACCTGATCCTGGTTTTGGGCCAGCAACACCCGGTTGGCCTTGCTGTTCCCGTCCATCTCGGCGATTTTCTGCGCCAGCTGCTGCTGCATGTCGCTGATCGCGAGATGGCCGTCCAGCCATTGCCACAGGAAGATAATCACCAGTACCGCAATGGTCAGTTGCGTAATACTGATGTGCGCGAAGCCTGCGGGTGCATCATGCTCCGTAGTTTGGCCTTCCGGATTGGCCGGCCCGGTATTTTCAGGTGGTGAGATTTGCTCGCTCATTCAGTACCTTTCATAAAAAAGAACAAGCGTCGCCGGTCTATCGCCGGGTGCGCCGGGGCGGTTCCGGGGCCAGCATTCCGATCAGGCGTTTCCCTGCTCTCCATTTCCATTCCCTGGTTGGCCGGCCCATGCGATCAAGGCGGAGCATACCCCGTCATCGCCCGAACTCGTTACGTGCACCCGCGGCCAACCCTGATCGCGGGCCCGCCCGGCAATGCGTTCATGCGGCACAAATAGGACCGTGTTGCACAAAGCTTGCCGGTCACCGGCATTCAGCATCTGGCCCAGATGGTCCAATGCCTCGCTGCTGGTGACGATGATTGCGTCGGGCCCGGCAGCCAGTAGCGCAGCTTTATCCAGCTGCGGTTTGGTGCGCCTGTAGCAGGAAGCATATTCTACAGTCGCGCCGCGTTCCGTGAGTGTGTCGCCCAGTAACTCGCGTCCGCCGTCACCGCGAAAGATCATCACGCGCCATCCGGAAACCTTGTTCAATTCCGGCAACGCCAGCAAACCTTCGCTGTCGAAGCGTTCGGTGGGTGCGATGATGTTGGAGATACCCGTTTCGCGCAAGGCCCTTGCGCTGCCCTGGCCGACCGTGGCGATTTTCAGCGTCCGTGGAAGCGCCCCCGCGGCGCGTATCGCGGCAATACCATAGCGCACCGCATTGGGGCTGATAAAGATTGCCAGGTTGAATTGCCCGAGACGGGCAATCTGACCATTCAGTGCATCGGTATCCGCTATCGCGGTTATTTCCAGCAGCGGGAAAAGCAGCGCGACACCGCCCGCCTGTTCGATCTTCTGCGCCAGCTCCAGTGCCTGGCCGCGCGGACGAGTGACCACAACCCTCAATCCGGTCAGGGGGAGATCGTCAGTCATGTTCTTGTTCTGCACGAAGCACCCGTTCCTTATTCATGCCGAGAATTTCATTCTTCCAGCAGCACCGGGGATATCCATCACGGCCGGTCCCCGGCCACACCAGCAATTCAGATAGCCAGCTCGGCGAGGATTACATCCGCACCTTGCGCACGCAGCGCGTCGGCGATTTTGTTGCCCAGTGCTTCAGGATGGGCGACATCGCCGATCGACTCGGACTGCATCATGCGCTTGCCATCGGGACTGGCAACAAAGCCGCGCATACGCAGTTTGCCGTTTTTGACCTCGGCAAATCCGCCCAGCGGCACCTGGCAGCTGCCGCCCAGAGATCGGCTCAGGGCGCGCTCTGCCAGCACACATGCGGCGGTATCGGGATGGTGCAACGGTTGCAGCATCGCGATCACATCGGCACGGTCGGCACGACATTCGAAGCCCAGCGCACCCTGTCCTACTGCAGGCAGACTTTCCTCGCTGGAGATAATACCGCGAATGCGATCACCCAGACCCAGACGCTTCAATCCGGCAGCGGCCAGGATGATCGCGGCATATTGCCCCTCGTCCAGTTTGCGCAAACGGGTTTGCACATTGCCGCGCAACGGCCGAATGTTCAGCAGCGGAAACCGTGCGCGCAGCTGACTTTCACGGCGCAGGCTGGACGTACCCACCACGCTGCCCGGCGGCAATGACGCCAAATTCTCATGTTCGTTCGAGACAAAAGCATCATGCGGATCTTCACGTTCGCCGATTGCGGCCAGTACGAAACCGTCCGGCAGATTCATCGGCACGTCTTTCAGTGAATGCACGGCGAGGTCGGCGCGCCCGTCTTCCAGCGCGGTTTCCAGCTCTTTCACGAACAGGCCCTTGCCGCCGATTTTGGACAGCGTGACATCCAGAATCTGGTCGCCCTGTGTGGTCATGCCCAATATGCTAACCTCGGTTTGCGGATATAATTCGCGCAGCCTGTCCCGGATATGTTCCGCCTGCCACATCGCGAGAGCGCTTTCCCGCGAGGCGATCACTAATCGAGCGGGGCCTTGATGGTGCTTCTGA
>DATKVR010000038.1:0-5158 GCA_035529955.1 Gallionella sp. | reverse complement strand
AGCCAGACAGGCGCTGGTTGCCTTGTTGCTGGAGAAAAAACGCGGCAAGGATGCGGAACGCGTGTTGCAGGACAGGCTGGACAGCAATCCGGAACAAACCCGCTTCACCATGATGCTGGCACGCTTGCAGGTGGAACGCGGCGCGGTGGCGGAAGCAACCGCAACCCTGGAAAAGGCGTTGCCTTTCGCCAATTCCGAGCCAGATTATCAGGCATTCCTGGCGGCGCTGCTGCAACGCCAGAATCGCAACGACGAGGCAATTACGCATTATCAGGTTGCGCTGCAGTTGGCGCCGAACAATGGTATCTGGCTGATGGGCTACGGGATATCCCTGCAGGCATTGAAGCGTAATGCGGCTGCAAAGATTGCATTCCAGCACGCGCTGACTACCCGGTCGCTGAGTCCGGATTTGCGGGCCTTTGTGCAGCAAAGAATCAAGGGACTTTGACGCAGCTGTGAAGATCGGGGCGCGATGACCGGGCAAAACCGCTCCGAATTTCACCCTGTTTTCAATTCCGAATGCGGTAGCGTTCTTGCCACGACCCATGCACTGATTTGTATCGCCCCTGCCTTTGCTACGGCCTCGGCAAGCTCATTCAGGCTGGCACCCGTAGTCAGTACATCATCCACCAGCGCAACCCGTTTTCCGCCCATATCCGTGCCGCAGGAAAACGCATTGCGCACATTTTTCTTGCGCGCTTTCCAGGGCAAGGAGGATTGCGGGGGCGTGTTGCGCAGTCGCCGGCATGCATCGGGCAGCAGCGGAATATTCAGTTCACGCGCGACGGTAGTGGCGAGCAAAAGCGATTGGTTGAAGCCGCGTTCGCGCAATTTGGCGGGATGAAGCGGCATCGCGATCACATAATCCGGCAAATTGCTTTTATCGATTGCCCGGGCCAGTTTTTTCGCGAAGGCGTGCGCCAATGCCAGCTGTTCCGCATATTTCATGCTTTGTATCAACTTGTCGAGCGGGAAGGAATAGCCGAATACCGCGGTGGTGCGTGTAAACAGGGGGGGCTGTGCCAGGCAATGTCCGCACACTTCGCCGCCGGGTGTCGGCAATGCGCAGACCGGACAATGCGGGGCTTTCAGATAGGGCAGGGCAGCGTCGCATGCCGCGCACCACAAGCCGTCATGGCTCATGCTGCCGCACATCACACAGGGTTGTGCCGGCAGAAATCGCCTAATTTCTGCGCGAATGTTCAGGAAATGATCGCTTAAAATTGACAAGCTGTCGTCCTTTCAAGGATGATGCGGTCTGTCCGATTTCTGCCCGGCGCGGCAGTTTCCCGGTTGTTTTCGGCAAGCGCCGGACTGTCGTTGCAGTTAACGCATCATACCCAACACACTGGTCTTTATGAACACACAAACGATCGAATTCATCCGTTCCAAAAAGTTATCCGGCAGGCCGTCCGATGTTCCGCAACGCTGGAGCGTCGCCGACATTGAAGCCTTGTTCCAGCTCCCGTTTGCGGATCTGCTATTCCGCGCGCAACAATTGCACCGTGAGCATTTCGACCCGAATGCGGTGCAGCTTTCCACCTTGCTGTCGATCAAGACCGGCGGCTGTTCCGAGGATTGCGGCTATTGCCCGCAATCGGCGTTCCATTCCACGGGTGTGGAAAACAGAAAGATGCTGGAACTGGATGCGGTGGTGGCTGCCGCGCTTGCGGCAAAGCAAAGCGGGGCGAGCCGATTCTGCATGGGCGCCGCCTGGCGCGAGCCCAGCGACGACGATATGGAAAGCGTGGTGGAAATGGTCAAGGCAGTGCGTGACCTGGGCATGGAAACCTGCGCCACGCTGGGCATGCTGAATGACAAACAGACCGGGCAATTGCGCGATGCCGGTCTGGACTACTACAACCACAACCTGGATACCTCGCCGGAGTTTTACGGCGACATCATCAGCACGCGCGATTACCAGGACCGCCTGGATACCCTTGAGCGGGTGCGCAAGGCGGGGATGCATGTATGCAGCGGCGGTATCGTCGGCATGGGCGAGAATCTGGCGCAGCGCGCCGGCCTGATCGCGCAACTGGCCAACCTCGACCCCTATCCGGAAAGCGTGCCGATCAACAACCTGGTCAAGGTTGAGGGCACGCCGCTTGCCGAAACCGAGGATCTCGACCCGCTGGATTTTGTGCGCACCATCGCGGTCGCGCGCATCACCATGCCGACCGCGCGGGTGCGGCTGTCGGCAGGACGATCACAGATGTCGGACGCGGTACAGGCGCTGTGCTTTCTCGCCGGCGCAAACTCGATCTTTTACGGCGAGCAACTGCTCACCACCGGCAACCCCGAAGTTGAGCGGGATCGCGCCCTGCTCGATAAGCTGGGGATGTATCCGTTTTCTGAAAAATAGAAATCCAGATTTCATCTCAACTGATGGAGCTATTAGCCATTCCACTAAGGTTGCCAAAAGACAGAAACCAAGTGGCTGGTTATGCTGTGTTGCTCAGAAATTTGTTTGCTTGCATATTATCCATATGCTGCGCTTCACAAATTTCTTCGCGTCTTGCTGACGTGTTCGCACGGGCTGCTTTTGCCCGTAGCGAAACGGCGTCCCCTTGTGGGGCATTTGAGCGAACTCTGAATTTCTAGTGTATCTCGTATGCCTTTCACTGAACTGCACAATGAACTGAACGAACGCGCCTCGCTGGGACTGCTGCGCCAGCGCCGCATGCTGCAAAGCCCGCAGGGGCCGCGCATCATGGTGGACGGCAAATCCTATCTGTCGTTCTGCAGCAACGATTATCTGGGCCTGGCCAATCACCCGCAGCTGATCGCGGCGCTGCAGCTGGGCGCGCAGCAGCATGGCGTGGGGGCGGGCGCCGCGCACCTGGTCAGCGGGCACGGCGCAACCCATCACCAGCTGGAACACGAACTTGCCGCCTTCGTCGGCAAACCCGCCGCACTGCTGTTCTCCACCGGCTATATGGCGAATCTGGGCATCGTGCAGGCGCTGGTTGGCAAGGGTGATACGGTGTTCGCCGACAAATTCAACCATGCCTCGCTGAACGACGCAATGCAGCTGTCGCGCGCCAAAGTGAAGCGCTACCGCCACAATGACATCGCGCAATTGGCGCAATTCCTGGAACAAACCGGAAGTGGGCGCAAACTGGTGATCACCGATGCGGTGTTCAGCATGGACGGCGACCTTGCGCCATTGCCGGAATTGCTGGCGTTGTGCGAGCAACACAATGCGTGGCTGCTGATCGACGATGCGCACGGTTTCGGCGTGCTCGGAGCGCAGGGCCGCGGCACGCTGGCGCATTTCGGCATCGCGTCGCAACGCGTGATCTGCATGGCGACGCTGGGCAAGGCGGCGGGCGTGTTCGGCGCTTTCGTCGCGGCCGAACCGGCGGTGATCGATACGCTGGTCAACCATGCGCGCAGCTATGTCTACACCACGGCCACGCCGCC
The DNA here is from genome assembly GCA_035529955.1 of Gallionella sp. GTDB lineage: Bacteria > Pseudomonadota > Gammaproteobacteria > Burkholderiales > Gallionellaceae > Gallionella. Next base: position 1,735 of record DATKVR010000038.1, on the reverse strand, counting down.
GGCACTGGCCAGCGCGCTGCTGGAAAGCCTGCAACTGATCGCCAATGGCGACGGGCTGCGCGGCCACCTGCAGCGGCTGATCGCGCAATTGCGCAGCGGCTTGCGCGGCCTGCCGTGGCATTTGATGCCATCCACAACGGCGATACAGCCGATCCTGGTCGGCGACAACCGGGCGGCGCTGGACCTGAGCGAAAAATTGCGCGAACGCGGTATCTGGGTCGCGGCGATACGCCCGCCCACCGTGCCGCAGGGCACGGCACGTTTGCGCATCACCATGTCCGCCGCGCATAGTGTGGCTGAGGTGACGCGCCTGACCGAAACACTGCATGAACTTGCACGTTAAGCGCCATGAACACGCGGGAACGGGAAACAGCCGTGGACCGCTGTTGCTGATCCACGGCTGGGGCATGCACGGCGACATGTGGGGCGATGTTCCGGAAAAACTCGCTCAGCATTTTTCAGTTATGGCGGTCGATCTGCCCGGGCATGGCTACAGCGTCGACAGGGGCAAGAGACAAGAGACAAGAGACAAGGCAGAAGACCCTGACTTTCCATTTGGTCTGGAAGCGATCGTCGATCAGTTGTCGGCGCAGTTCGACGAACCGCTGGCGGTATGCGGCTGGTCGCTGGGCGGGCAGATCGCAATGCGTTGGGCCATGCGTGATCCGCAGCAGGTGGAGCGTCTGGTGCTGGTATCGAGCACGCCTTGCTTTGCCGAACGCCACGACTGGCAGTTCGGCATGCCGGGCGACACGCTGCGCCAGTTCGCTGCCGATCTGGAACAGGATCACACTGCGACCTTGCGCCGGTTCCTCGGGCTGCAGGTGCGCGGCAGTGAAGGCGAGCGGGAGTTGCTGGCGACCCTGCGCGCAAGTCTGTCCAGTCACGGCGAGCCGGATTCGGATGCGTTGCGCGGCGGGCTGGCGATATTGCGCGATCTGGACCTGCGCGATGCATTGCCGGAAATGAAACAGCCTGTGCTGGTCATCGCGGGAGAACGGGACAGGCTTAGTCCGCCGCAGGCTTCGCAATATATGGCGAGAATGCTGCCGGATGCACGCCTGGTGGTGATTGCCGGGGCGGCACATGCGCCGTTTTTGTCGCATCAGGAAAAATTTGTAGCAGAATTGATAAACTTTATGGAAAACAAAAGCTATTAGCCACCGAGCACACAGAGATCACAGAGAAAAACACAGGCAGCTCATATCTGCAGAATTCTCTGTGTACTCTGATGAGACTACTAGCCATTCGACTAAACGAGCAAACAACGCTCGTAAAGTCGCTGGTTATGTGATCTCTGTGGCCAAAGAGTATTTACAAAATGAATGAATACGAAATCGACAAGCGCGCAGTGCGCCGCGCCTTCAGCGGGGCAGCCATCGACTACGATGCCACTGCGGTGTTGCAACGCGAAGTGTGCACACGGATGCTGGAGCGGCTGGAATATATCAAGCTGCAACCGGAACGCATCCTGGATGCGGGCAGCGGCACCGGTTGGGGAACGCGCCGCCTGACGCAGCAGTATCCTTCCGCGCAGATGATCGCGCTGGATATTGCCAGCGGCATGTTGCTGGCTGCGCGCGGAGCTTCCGGCTGGTGGCAAAAACTGTTCGGCGGGGCCAGGCAAATGCAGGTGTGCGGCGATATGGAAGCATTGCCGCTGGCGGCGAACAGTATCGGGATGGTGTGGTCCAACCTGGCGATGCAATGGTGCAATGATCTGCCGGCAACGTTC
>DATKVR010000037.1:0-18455 GCA_035529955.1 Gallionella sp. | reverse complement strand
GCCAAAATGGCCAGCAAGCTGGCCAAGGTTGCTGACGCAACCGCCAAGCTGGAGGCCGCATTGACCCCGGATCAACGCAAGGTTCTTGATCAGACTGCACATCTATTTCTTCATCACAGGCAGGGTGCGGGCTTTGGCCATCACGGAATGGAACACGGCGAAATGCGTCATGGCTGGGAACACGATGAGCGTGGTGCATATTAACGATTCAGGAATTTGACCGACCAGGGAACAGGCCGGGTAAAAATTGCCGCTGATGTATTTCTGAGTAAGCTATCAGCTCTGGTGCCGGGATGTTGTTCTGAGGAAGGGAAGAACGGTCTTGCCCCCTCAGACAAAAGGCAGAACGGGTAGCGGGTTCGACCATTTTCCGCTCCTGCGGCGCGATAATCGCTCTTATAATGAAACCGCCAATACCTACAAACCAGCATTTACATGAAGTGGACCGTCTGATGAAAACACAAGCCCAACCGCATGAATTTCGTCAACCATTGCACGGATTGAAAAGATATTTCGGTCGTTATGGATTGTTTGCGGGGGCTGGGGTGATATTGGCTTTAGTCGCGCTGCTTCCGACTTATGCCAGAAGCGCCGAAAAGCATCCCGGGGCAAATGCCCCGGTTCCCGTCACCGCAACGACCGTGAAAAAGCAATCCATGCCGGTATGGATTGATGCGCAAGGAACCGTCACCCCGCGCAATTACGTCAACGTCATGCCACGCGTGGCAGGATTGCTGGAAAGCATCAATTTCAAAGAAGGACAACCAGTCAAGGCGGGCCAATTGCTGGCCACCATCGATCCGCGTCCTTACCGTATCCAGCTGGAACAGGCACAGGCGCAACTTGCAAAAGACCAAGCCCAGCTTGATGGTGCCCAGTCTGATCTGGTGCGATATGAAACATTGCTCAAACAGGAATCCATTGCCGAACAGCAGGTAACAGATCAACGCGCCCTGGTAGCCCAACTGGCGGGCACCGTTGCCATGGACAAGGCCGCCGTGGAAAACGCCAGTTTGCAGCTGGGCTGGACCCGGATCACGGCACCCGGTTCGGGGATCGCAGGTTTGCGCCAGGTTGACGCAGGCAACATGGTGGGCACCAGCGGGGCGATCGGCGGGGGCACCAGTGCATTAAGCGGCACGGTGCCGGCCTCGACACCCATCGTTACGATTGCCCAGGTACAACCGGTCTCGGTGACCTTCGCAATTGCACAAACTCAGCTCCCGGTGATACTTGAGCGCATGCGCGCAAAAGCCGATCTGCCGGTGCAGGCATGGGATCAGCGTCGCAAAACGCTGCTTGATAGCGGGAAGATTATCGCTGTGGATAATCAGATCAACCCGGCCACCGGCACCGTCATGCTCAAGAGTGAATTCGCCAATTCCAAAATGGCACTGTTTCCCAACCAGTTTGTCAACGTCCGGCTTTTGATCGACACCCTCAAAAATGCCGTGGTCGTTCCATCTGCGGCGATTGCGATCGGGGCGCCCGGCAGTTATGTCTACGTGATCAACAGCAATGACAAGGTCTCGGTGCGCAAAGTCACAACCAGCGCCAGCAACCTCGATTACACCGCAATCGATTCCGGGCTTGCGGTTGGCGAGCGCGTCGTGACCGACGGTCTTGACCGGTTGAGGGAAGACAGCACGGTAAAAGTCGTTGCCGAGTATGGGGCTGACAAGACCGCCAATTCAGGCGCGCCCGACCACAATAAACCCGGCAAATCAGGGCTCACAAAGCATCGGGCGCCGCCAACATGAATGGTGACAAACGGCCGGACCAGGAAAGCACGGCGCAAGGAAAATCGCCCCAAGGGGAATTATCCGGTTCTGCAGCGAATCCCGATAACGGGCATCACACATCGGGGGAACTGGCGGCGAGCGATATAGGCGAGCCCAGTCCGTCCCGTATTTTCATACTGCGGCCCATCGCCACCACTTTACTGATGGTTGCGGTGTTGCTGGGTGGTTTCGTCGGATACAGTCTGCTGCCGCAATCCGCGTTGCCCGAGGTCGATTACCCGACGATTCAAGTGACGACGCTTTATCCCGGCGCCAGCCCCGACGTGATCACGTCATCGATCACCTCCCCGCTGGAACGGCAATTCGGGCAAATGCCCGGACTGGCGCAGATGTGGTCCAGCAGCTCGGGCGGCGCCTCGGTGATTACCCTGCGTTTTGATTTGAGCCTGTCACTCGATGTCGCCGAACAGGAAGTTCAGGCGGCGATCAATGCCGCCACCACTTTCCTGCCGGGTGACCTGCCCTCGCCGCCGATTTATGCCAAGGTTAATCCGGCCGATGCGCCGGTGATCACGCTGGGCCTGACCTCGGACACGCTGCCGCTTACGCAACTGCAGGATATCGCCGACACCCGGCTGGCGCAAAAACTTTCGCAGGTCGCCGGCGTGGGATTGGTCACCCTGAGCGGCGGCCAGCGGCCCGCGGTCAAGGTCCAGGTCAACGGCCGCATGCTCGCCTCATATGGATTGAGTCTGGCCAGCGTTCAGGCGGCGATCACCGCCGCCAACGTCAACATGCCCAAGGGCAGCTTTGACGGGCCGCAACGCGCTTCGACCATCAACGCCAACGACCAGCTGCAATCGGCCGAAGACTATCGCAACCTGGTTATTTCCTTCAACAAGGGCGCGCCGGTACACCTCGGTGATGTGGCGACGGTGGTACAGGGTCCGGAGAACGCGCTGCTGGCAGCCTGGGTCGACCAAAAACCCGGCATCGTGATCAATGTGCAGCGCCAGCCCGGTGCCAACGTGATCGCCGTGGTCGACCGCATCCAGCAACTGCTGCCGCAGATGCGCAAGAGCCTGCCCGGCGCCACCAACCTGACCGTGCTTTCGGACCGCACCGTGACGATACGTGCCGCAATCTCGGATGTTAAATTCGAACTGATGCTTTCGGTGGTGCTGGTGGTGCTGGTGATCTGGCTGTTCCTGCGCAGCGTGCGGGCGACGTTCATCCCGGCGATGGCCGTGCCACTGTCGTTGATCGGCACCTTCGGCGTGATCTACCTGGCCGGTTTCTCGATCAACAACCTGACCCTGATGGCACTGACCATCGCCACCGGTTTCGTGGTGGATGATGCGATCGTGATGATCGAAAATATTTCCCGTTATATCGAACGCGGCGACCCGCCCCTGCAAGCCGCGCTGAAAGGCGCCAAACAGATCGGTTTCACCATCATCTCGCTGACCTTCTCGCTGATTGCCGTGCTGATTCCGTTGCTGTTCATGAGCGACGTGGTCGGGCGTTTGTTCCGTGAATTCGCGATCACTCTGGCCGTGGCGATCCTGATCTCGGCAGCGGTATCGTTGAGTTTTACCCCGATGCTGAGTGCCCGGCTGCTCAAACATGTGCCGGACGATCAGCAAAGTGCCTTGATGCGCTGGAGCCAACAGCAGTTCGATCGACTGATCGAAGCCTATGGTCGCGCGCTGCGCTGGGTATTGAGCCATGAACGGCTGACGCTGATGGTGGCGCTGGGCACATTGATACTGACCGTGGTGCTGTATCTGGTCATTCCAAAAGGCTTCTTCCCGGTCGAGGACACCGGGTTGATCCAGGCCATCACCGTCGCGCCGCAAAGTACCTCGTTCCGGGAAATGAACCGCAAGCAGCAAGCGTTGATCGATGAGCTGCTCAAGGATCCCGCGGTGGCAAGCATCTCCACCTTCATCGGCGTGGACGGCAGCAATGCCACACTGAACAGCGGCCGCATGCTGATCAGCCTGAAACCCCTGGCGCAACGCAGCGACCGGGTCGGGCCCATCATCACCCGATTGCAGCAGCGGGCCGCCCGCATGGACGATCTGCGGGTCTATCTGCAACCCGTGCAGGATCTGACCATCGACGATCTGGTCAGCCGCAGTCCCTACCAGTTCAGCATCTCCGCAACCAGCGCCGACGATCTGGCCAAATGGACCGGGCTGCTGATCGACAAACTGCACACCATGCCGCAATTTACCGACGTGACCAGCACCCTGCAGAATGATGGCCTGCAGGCCTATGTGGATATCAACCGGGATGCCGCTTCGCGGCTCGGCATCAGCGTCGCGGCCATCGACAGTGCACTGTACAGCGCCTTCGGGCAGCGCCTGGTCTCGACCATCTTTACCCAGTCGACGCAATATCGTGTGGTGCTGCAACTTGACAAGCAGGATCGCCAGGGGCTGGACGGGTTCAACAGCATCTATCTGACCTCGGCCAGCGGCCAGTCAGTACCGTTGGCCCAGGTGGCGAATATCGTGCAACAGGCCGGACCACTGGAGATCGACCACCTCGGCCAGTTTCCGGCGGCAATGATTTCCTTCGGGCTGGCTCCGGAGGTGTCGATCGGCGCGGCGGTAAAGGCGATACACCAGGCACAAACGGAAATCGGATTGCCGGTTGCGGTGCCCATAAAAATGCAGGGCGCGGCGGCGGCGTTCGAATCTGCCTTGTCCAATCAACTGTGGTTGCTGCTGGCCGCTGTCGCGACCATGTATATCGTGCTCGGGGTGCTTTATGAAAGCTTCGTGCATCCGGTGACCATCCTGTCCACGTTGCCGTCTGCCGGTATCGGTGCCCTGCTGGCCCTGATGATGACGGACAACAACCTGACCGTGATCGCCATCATCGGCATCATTCTGCTGATCGGTATCGTGCAGAAGAACGCCATCATGATGGTGGACTTCGCGCTGGATGCGCAGCGCAATCAGGGATTGCCCCCGGCCGACGCGATACTGCAGGCGGCCAAGCTGCGGCTGCGGCCGATCCTGATGACCACCTTCGCCGCGATATTCGGCGCGATACCGCTGATCATCGGCGGCGGCATGGGTGCGGAACTGCGCCAGCCGCTGGGTATCACGCTGGTCGGCGGATTGCTTCTGTCGCAGCTGCTCACGCTGTTCACCACCCCCGTCATCTATCTGATGTTTGACCAGCTGGCAAGCGCATGGAAATCGCACTTTGCGGGCGAGGCAGCAGGCCGGGAAAGCGCAGTGTGAATATTTCCGCTCCATTCATTCAGCGCCCGGTCGGGACAACCTTGCTGGCAATGGCGATCGTGCTGCTCGGCGTGATCGCGTTCAATTTGTTGCCGGTGTCGCCATTACCCCAGGTGGATTTCCCCACCATCAACGTGCGGGCCGACCTGCCCGGTGCCAGCCCGGACGTGATGGCGGCGACTGTCGCGACCCCGCTGGAACGCGCGCTGGGAAGAATCGCGGGGATCACCGAGATGACCTCATCCAGTTCGCTGGGTTCGACCAATGTCACCATCCAGTTCAACCTGTCCAAGAACATCAATAGTGCGGCACGCGAAGTCCAGGCCGCGATCAATGCCGCTCTGCCGATGATGCCGACCGGCATGGCGGGCAATCCGACCTACCGCAAGGTCAATCCGGCCGATGCGCCGATCATGATCCTGTCGCTGACATCGAAGAGCAAGTCGCAAAGCCAGATGTACGATGCCGCCTCAACCATACTGGCGCAAAAGATTTCCCAGCTGGCAGGGGTCGGCCAGGTTATCGTGGGCGGAGGGGCGTTGCCGGCGGTGCGTGTCGGCATGGATCTGGACCAGCTCAACAACATGGGCCTCAGCCTGGAGCAGGTGCGCAAGGCCATTGCCACCGGCAATGTCAATGCGCCCAAGGGGGCACTTGAAGATGGCCAACACCGCTGGCAGATACAGGCCAATGACCAGCTCACGCTAGCCGGGCAATACGGCAATCTGGTCGTTGCCTACCGCAACGGGGTGCCGGTAAGACTGAATCAGGTGGCACAGGTCAGCACCGGGCTGCAGAATGTGCGCAACATGGGCATGGCCAACGGCGAGCCCTCGATACAGCTGATCATTTTCCGCCAGCCGGGTGCCAATATCATTGATGCGGTGGACGCCATCAAGGCCGAACTTCCGGAACTCGAAGCCGCCATTCCCCCGGCCATCGTGGTGCATGTCATGTCGGACCGTACCATCACGATCCGCGCTTCACTGCACGATTCGGAAGGGACGTTGGTGCTCTCGGTGTTTCTGGTGGCGCTGGTGGTGTTCGCCTTCCTGCGCGATTGGCGTGCCACGCTCATTCCCGCGATTGCAGTGCCCATATCATTGATCGGAACGTTTGCCGCCATGTATCTGCTCGGCTACAGCCTGGACAATCTGTCGCTGATGGCGCTGATCGTCGCGACCGGGTTCGTGGTCGACGATGCGGTGGTGGTATTGGAGAACATCATGCGCCACGTCGAGGCCGGCATCGCACCAATGCAGGCCGCGTTACGCGGGGCGAAAGAAGTCGGCTTCACGGTGTTGTCGATGAGCCTGTCGCTGGTGGCGGTGTTCCTGCCGGTGCTGCTGATGGGCGGGATCATCGGCAGGTTGTTCCGCGAATTTGCAGCCACCTTGTCGATCGCGATCTTCATCTCGCTGCTGGTTTCGCTCACGCTGACCCCGATGCTGGCTTCGCGTCTGCTCAAACAACACAACATACAGCAGACACCGGGGCGCTTCACTGCCTGGGGCGAGCGCAGCTACGGCAAGCTGCTGCATGCTTATGATCGCACCCTGACCTGGGCGCTCGACCATCACCGGATCATGATGGCGATTTTTTTTGGAACACTGGCACTGAATGTCTACCTGTACAAGATCGTTCCCAAGGGATTCTTTCCTACCCAGGACACCGGGCTGGTTATCGGCAACATACAGGCTGACCAGGCGATCTCGTTCCAGGCCATGTCGCAAAAACTCAAGGACATCGTGGCCATCATCAAACAGGATCCGGCAACAGAAAATGTGGTGGCCTTCACGGGAGGCGGTTCAACAAATGGCGGTTTCATCTTTTTGGCTCTGAAACCCTATCAGCAACGCCAGGATGCAACCGCGGTCATCGGCAGACTCAGGCACAAACTGGCTTCGATATCCGGGGCACAGGTATTTCTGGCGCCGGTACAGGACATCCGCGCCGGTGGCCGCCCTTCTCCGGCGCTTTATCAGTACACCCTGCAATCCAGCGATCTGGACGAATTGCGCACCTGGGAGCCGCGCGTTCTCGCCGCCTTCGGCAATATTCACGGACTGGCCGATGTCAATACCGACCAGCAGAGCAAAGGGCTGGAAATCAGCCTGGTGATCGACCGGGAAGCCGCCGCGCGATATGGAATCCCGGTGGCCACCATAGACCAGACCATGAACGATGCGTTCGGCCAGCGGCTGGTTTCCACCATCTATGCCCCACTTAACCAATACCGTGTGGTATTGGAGGCGGCACCGAAATATCTGCAGGGGCCGGAATCACTCAACGATATCTATCTGATGTCTGCCGCGGGTCAGCGCGTCCCGTTGTCTGCCCTGGCACATTACGAGCGCAATACCACGCCCCTGGCGGTCAATCATCAGGGGCTGTTCGCCGCGTCGACGCTCTCGTTCAATCTCGACAAAAATGTGTCGCTCGGCCAGGCACAGCAACGGATCGATGAAGAGATGGTCAAGATCGGTTTGCCCGGCAGCATACAGGGTGGCTTCCAAGGCACGGCAAAACTCTTCCAGGACACCCTGAAAAACCAACCCCTGTTCATCTTTACCGCGATACTTGTCATTTATATCGTGCTGGGCATGCTGTACGAAAGCACCATACATCCGCTTACCATCCTGTCCACCCTGCCCTCGGCCGGCATGGGAGCGGTACTGGCGCTGCTGCTGTTTCATACCGATTTTTCCATCATCGCGCTGATCGGTGTATTCCTGCTGATCGGGATCGTCAAGAAAAATGCAATATTGATGGTCGATTTTGCGTTGCAATTGGAGCGGGAAAAGGGTGATACCAATCCGCGCGAGGCGATACACCAGGCATGCTTGCTGCGTCTGCGCCCGATACTGATGACAACCATGGCGGCACTGTTTACCACCTTGCCGCTGGCGCTCATCAGCGGCAACGGCGCCGAATTGCGGCAACCGCTGGGGATTTCCATCGCCGGCGGACTGATCGTCAGCCAGTTGCTGACGTTGTACACCACGCCGGTGATCTATCTGGAACTCGACAAGTTGCGCCAGTGGGGCCGCCGCAGGTGGGCGCGCCGTCATACCAATCCTGCCCCACTCAATCAAACTGCATAGAGGTCTGCCATGAAATCGATGGAACATTCAAGAATACAGTCGTCCGGACGGCGGCACGATTCTACACAAGCGCATCAGAGACTTCTGCAGCCGAAATCGCTGCTGCTTGCACTGTCCGTTTGCGCGGTGCTGTGTGCCTGTTCGGCCGGTCCGGATTACAAGCGGCCGGCTGTTGATACGCCAGCACAATACAAGGAAAACCGTGGCTGGGTTAAAACTGCACCGCTCGCGATGGCGTCGCCGGACGCGTGGTGGATGATTTACAGCGATGCAACGCTGAATTCGCTGGAGCCCCGCATCGCCAGTGCCAATCAAAGCCTGCGCGCGTCCTATTTTGCCTACCGGCAGGCACTGGCCCTGACCCATGCGGCACGGGCAGGCGAATTCCCGACCCTGGGTGCGGCCATCGCATCCACGCGTAGCGGCACTGGCAGCGGCAGCTCTGCGGCGCCCGTCGTGTCCGGTAAAACCGTGTCGCTCACCGCCAGCTGGGTGCCTGACTTCTGGGGCAGGGTCGGCAGGCAGGTCGAGGCCAGCACAGCCAGTGCGGAGGCCAGCCGCGACAATCTGATTGCCGCACAGCTCAGCCTGCAAACGACACTGGCACAGGATTATTTTCAGATCCGTCAACTCGATAGCCAGATCGCGCTGGCGCAGGATACCGAGACCGCCTATGAGAAATCCCTGCTGCTCACCCGCAATCGCTACGCTGCCGGTATCGCCACCAAATCCGACGTTGCCCAGGCAGAATCGCAACTGGCCAACGCCCGGGTCCAGTTGGTCACATTCAGTGTGCAACGCGCACAGCTGGAACATGCGATCGCGGTGCTGATCGGCGAACCGCCATCCAGCTTCAGCCTGCCGGTCGTGGCCGGCATCCCGCAACCGCAGGCAATCCCGGCCGGATTACCCTCACAGTTGCTGCTGCGCCGTCCTGACCTGCTCGCGGCTGAACGTCAGGTGGCGGCGGCCAATGCAGAAATCGGCGTTGCCGAATCGGCGTATTTCCCGGCCCTGACGCTCTCGGCGCAAGGCGGCTGGCACGGTCCGTCTTTTGCCGGTCTGATTGCGGCACCCAATGTGTTTTGGTCGGTCGGTCCGGCACTGGCCGAGACGCTGTTCGACGGCGGCGCGCGCAGTGCACAGGTTGCGCAAAGCCGGGCTGCATATCAGCAGACCGTGGCGCAGTACCGGCAGCTCAGTCTGCAGGCGCTTCAGCAGGTCGAGGATCAACTTGCTGCAACGTCGATACTTGCCCAAGAAGCGCAATTGCAGCAACAGTCGGTATCGGCAGCGGACGAATCATTGCGTTTGGTGACCAATCAGTACAAAGCCGGGATCGTGTCCTATCTGAATGTGGTCACCGCCCAGGCTGCTGCCTACACTGCACGTAATTCCTATCTGCAGATCGAGGGACAGCGGCTCAATGCAAGCGTGGCCCTGATCCAGGCAATGGGCGGAGGCTGGGGGGAAACTGTCCAGACTGCCCGAACGCCGGATATCCCCAAGTAACCCTGTGAATCAGATTTTTCGGCACCGCAACCCTGTACCGTTCAGGAGGTTCGCACATGCCTAAAACGACCGTGCCGGTTCGGAAATAATCCCGAACCGGCAAGAATACATGCACTCAATGAAGGCTGGGCTGCGCCGATCATCGCTCGGGAGATGCGGGCGGTGAGCCGGGCGGTGTTGTTGAAGGTGCGGGCGGTGTCGCCGGTACCGCTCGCCACCCGCCGGGACAAGTAGCCACATAAGGATAATACCCGCTGGCCGAATCGCAGTAATACCAGTACTGCTGCGGTTGCGGAGCCAGCGGTGCGGGGGCTGGCGGCTGCACCACGACGGTTTGAAGCGGCACATAGTTATAGGGGTCGGGGTATGGGTATACCGGTTGTGGATAGAAGAACCAATCCCCGCCTGTTATCCACCACCAGCCAAACCGGCCGTCATGCCAGGAGTGCCGCCACCCGCCTCTGCGCCATAATCGGTCGTCATGCCGGTCAAAGTGCCGGAAATCCGCATGCCATGGACCTCTTGGGCCGCGCCACTCCTCTCCATGCCACTCGCCGTGGCGCATCTCTCGATCATGTCGCTCAACGCGCATCCCGCCATCATGCCTGTCGCCACCCCGCATCCCGCCATCATGCCGGTCCCCGCGCATTTCATCTGCAAGGGCCGACACAGATGCCGCAGCAAGGATTGCAAAGACCAGACCGCTGATTGCAAGCGTTCGTTTAATCATAATATGTGTTCCTTTGAAAACCATCCTTCAGTTCTTTGCGAAATACCGATTGCAGCAGTTCCGACAGATGTTCCCGCTATTGCTGGGGCGGAGGCGGCGGATAGTTGGGAGGCGGCGGCGCGACTTGCCGCTGGTATTGATATCCGGGGACCTGATTGCCTTTGGCGTACATACACTGCTTGTACGCATTGTTATAACGCCACTGCGCATCCTGTGTGGAACCTTGCGCCTGATTTGCTCCCTGTGATGATCCGGCAAGAAAACCCATACCGGCGCCAACCCCGGCGCCTTGATTGCCCCCGATCAGTTGCCCTGCCACTGCACCGATCGCGGTTCCCGCTGCCGCTGACCCGGCGAAGCTCCCATAGGAAGTCTGGTCGGCATTCAAACCCACGGCCTGACTCGCATACTGGCGGCACTGTTGATCTTCCACCGTAAACACGTCGAACGGTTTGCCGGGTGCCGGCATGACCGATACGGTGGGACCGATAGGAGGCTGCGTTGCACAACCGGCCAGTAAGCCGGCAAATACAAACAGTGCCGAACTGTAAGCAGCCACCCGATACCATTTGAAAATCATCTCTTTCTCCTTGGTTTAAAAATATCATTTGTCATGTCAACTTGCTGCGCGGTTATCTTGCCGGTGGGTCGTATGGCGCACCGGCCGGAGCAGCGGGCGGTGTCGCCGGTACGGCCTGCCATCCGCCGGGGCATGACGCAACATAGGGATAATAAGCGTTGGCGGCGCGACAGAAATACCAGTATTGTTGCGCTGCAGGCGCAATTTCGGGCGCGTACACGGGTGCGGGCTGGACGTAAACAACCGGCGGTTGCGGCCGGGTCATGTCATAAAAGATGGCTCCGCCGACCAGCGCCGGGAACAACCACCAGCCGCCATCATGATAGTCTCCGCCATGCCGGTACTCGCCATCGCGGTCTGCATAAGCCGGAGATACGATTAACATCGCAAGGAATACAATAAGTACCTTTTTCATGTCCTGACTCCTGTATGTTGCTTTCGACAGACATTTCCGCGAGTTGTTCAATCGATGCAACTCGCCAGCGGAAATTAAATCAGAGTGATGTATCGGGCATATTTCAGCAATGTTTGGTTTTGTAACAGTTTCAAAATATTCAATCGGTGTGTTTATTCTATACTCGTACCTGATACTGGCATTCGATATTTCAAGCCGGCCCATTCCTGAATGATGCAAACCCATTTGATCAAACCTTCTATGAAACTGCAAGCAGCCCGGTCATCCAGAACAGAAATGATTGTGAGGTTATTGCTTTTACCCGCATTGTTTGTGCTTTCAACCTGTGAGGTTTTTGCCGGAGAGACTTTCGACCCGTTTGGCACCGACTCGTTATTGCCACCCAAGCCCGCATTGCGAATGGCGGATACGGTCGCAGATCCGTGTGCTGCGCAACCCCTGACTCACGCGCTCAATCTTCAGGAAGTCGTCAACCGGGCTTTGTGCAACAACCCGCAGACTCGTGTGGCATGGGCAAATTCTCTGGTGCAGGCTGCACAGGTTGGCGTGGGCAAGTCGGCCTATTTGCCCAGCGTCAGCCTGAATGCGGCTGACAATCGCAGCTCCGGAACCAACCCCGGGGTCACTCAGCGCAGTGTTGGCGTGACATTTTCATATTTGCTGTATGACTTCGGCTCGCGCTCCGCCAGCCTGGAAAATTCCCGCCAACTGCTCGCTGCCGCCATTGCGACACAAGACAGTACCGTGCAGTCGGTATTTCTTGCCGCGGTGCAGGATTATTACCTGGTACAGGCAGATTCGGCCGCGCTGGATGCTGCGCAGGAATCGGAACGGGCAGCAAAGGAAAGTTATGATGCCGCCGCTGCCCGCTACAAAATCGGTAGTGCAACCCCCGCTGACAAGCTGCAGGCACAAACCGCTTATTCGCAAGCCACACTGAACCGCATCACCGCAGATGGCAACCTGAGGAATGCTCAAGGTACGCTGGCAAACATGATCGGACTGGATGCCAACCGCAGTGTGGCGCTGATACCTGCAAATACGGTGGCCATGCCGGAAAATTTTGAAGGTGACATCAGTACGCTGATCGAACAAGCACGCCAAAACCGCCCCGATCTGCAAGCCGCCGCCGCGCAAGTGAAGGCTGCGCAAGCCAGCGCGGACGCCGCCCGCGCTGCGGGCAGGCCGACGATCTCGCTGACCGCCTCGTCAAACCGATACAATTACTCGGGCATCAATTCCAATGGTTCTTTGGTGGGTATAAATCTGAGCGTTCCGATCTTTTCCGGATTTGAAACAACTTACCAGGTGCGCGCTGCCGAGGCACAGGTGGATGCCAGGAATGCCCAATTGGAACAGGTACACCTGCAAGTGGCGCTGGATGTCTGGACGGCCTATCAGAACCTGACCACTGCAACCCAATCGTTGCGCACTTCTGCTGTTTTACTGGACAGTGCGCAACAATCGGCACTGGTTGCGCTGGGTCGTTACAAGGCCGGGGTAGGCAGCATACTGGATGTACTGAACGCGCAAAGCGCATTGGCCGGCGCCCGCCAGCAGCGTATTCAAGCGACGTTCAACTGGAACATCAGCCGCGCCACGCTGGCCCAGGCCATGGGCAGTCTGGACGCAGGGCTGTTGCAAACTTTGTCCGATGACCGCGTTCAAAAGACCGGCGAAACTCCACCACAGAAAACCCAGCCATGAAAAAAATATTCCGCTCACCGCTTTTATTGATCGTGACCGCTGCTGTCGTGATCGCTGCCGGTACCGCCCTTTATTTGCGATACGATCAGGAGAAGCCGCCGCAATACCGCACCCAGGCGGTGGAGAAAGGCGATGTCAGCCAGACCGTATCAGCCAACGGCACGATCAATCCGGTAACACTGGTCAGCGTCGGTACGCAGGTTTCCGGCACGGTTAAAAAACTCTATGTGGATTTCAACAGCAAGGTAAAAAAGGGCCAGATATTGCTGGAACTTGATGATTCCCTGCTTGCGGCACAAGTCAGACAAAGTGAGGCGAGTGTGCAAAGTGCCCAAGCCTCGCTGGATCTGGCAAACGCAAACGAAAAACGCACCCGTGACCTGTTCGCGCTGGAATATGTCACCCAACAGGATTTGGATACCGCGGTACAGGCGCAAAAGGCCGCTGCGGCAACATTGATATCTGCCAATGCACAATTGGCAAAAGACCGCGCCTACCTCGCCTACTCGGTAATACGCTCACCGGTATCCGGCGTGGTCGTGGACCGTGAAGTGGATGTCGGGCAGACCGTGGCCGCCAGTTTGCAGACCCCGACGCTGTTCAAGATCGCCCAGGACCTGTCCAAGATGCAGATCGATACCAATTTTGCCGAGGCGGATATCGGCAACATCCGCGTTGGCCAAGCAGTAAGATTTACCGTTGATGCATTCGAGAATCAGCATTTCAACGGCGTAGTAAAACAATTGCGCCTTAATCCGACCACGGTATCGAACGTGGTCACCTACGACGTGGTGGTCAACGTGGACAATCCGGAGAAAATCCTGTTACCCGGCATGACGGCTTATGTGAACATCGTGGTGGCCGAACACCGGAATGCATTGCTGGTTCCCAATGCCGCACTGCGTTTCAAGCCCTCCTCCGACGAATCAGTGGTATCACCGGCCGGTTCAGCCGGTGCTACCCGGAAGAATATTGCCGGCAACACCGGCGGTTCCCGGGGTGCCAAACCCGGTGGCGCAAAACCGTCGGCGGGATCACTGCTTGACACATTTCCCGGCAAGGTGTTTGTATTGGCAAATGGGAAGCTGAAGCTGGTCAGCGTGACATCCGGTATCACCGACAACCGCAACACCGAAATTGTCAGCGGCGATCTCAAGGAAGGCGATCAGGTCGTCATTGGCGAAGTGCAGACGGCTGACCAATCAAGCAGCTCGGGCAGCCGGCCGATGAGATTGTTCTGATGAGCGATACCGTTATTCGTGTTGAAAACCTGGACAAGTCGTACCGGACTACTGCCGGATTATTTCCCGCGCTCAAGAAGGTAACGCTGAGCATCAAGGCGGGCGAATTCGTCGCGATCATGGGAGCCTCCGGTTCCGGGAAATCCACTTTCATGAATATCCTCGGCTGTCTCG
Organism: Gallionella sp.; assembly: GCA_035529955.1. Classification (GTDB taxonomy): domain Bacteria; phylum Pseudomonadota; class Gammaproteobacteria; order Burkholderiales; family Gallionellaceae; genus Gallionella. The sequence goes on along the minus strand of DATKVR010000037.1, from coordinate 3,990 downwards.
ACAAACCGAGTGCCGGGCGTTATCTGCTGGATGGCCGTGATATCGAAAATTTCGGCAAGGATGAACTGGCATTGTTGCGCAATCGCACCATCGGCTTCGTGTTCCAGGGTTACAACCTGCTGCAGCGCATGTCGCTGCTGGACAACGTGGCACTGCCGCTGATCTATTGCGGCGTGGAACACCAGGAACGGGATCAACGGGCGCATGAGCTGCTCACCAAGGTCGGGCTTGCAGATAAGGCAGCTTCCCTGCCCAACCAGATTTCCGGCGGTCAACAGCAACGCGTGGCGATCGCCCGTGCCCTGATCAATCACCCCCGCCTGATCCTTGCCGATGAACCGACCGGCAATCTTGACAGCCATACCAGCGAAGAAATCATGGCCCTGTTCGAGGAACTCAACCGCGAGGGCATTACCATCGTGCTGGTCACCCACGAAGAGGATATCGCCCGCCACGCCAAGCGACAAGTGCGCTTCCATGATGGCTGCATTGTCAGCGACAAAATTACCCAGGAGATTTCAGCTTGAAGGAAGGATATAAAATGCCAGAGTTCTCCCAAATGCCCCACAAGGGGACGCCGATCCGCTACAGGCAAAATCGGCCCGTGCGGAATCGTCAGCAAGGCACGGAAGAGGGGTATGCAGGCAAGCCGCATAGCGGCTGCTCGCAAGAAATTTTGCCGCGCCGCATATGGCTTGTATGCAAGCAAGAAATTTTCTTCGCAACACAGCAGTTGGGATGAAATCTGGTTTTTTTGCGATGCTCGGCGAAGCCTGGCGGGCGATGGGGGCCAACCGTCTGCGCACGTTCCTGACCATGCTCGGTATGGTGATCGGTGTGGGCGCGGTCGTGCTGATGATGTCAATCGGGCAAGGTGCGCAATATGCAATCAAGCAATCCATCGCCGCAATGGGCAGCAACCTGTTCATTTTGCTTTCCGGAAGCACGTCGGCAGGCGGGGTGCGCTCAGGCGGCGGGGGCGGATATACGTTGAATCTTTCCGATGCGGATGCCATCGCCGAACTGCCCGGCGTGCAGGCGGTCGCGCCGATACAACCAGGCAGCGCGCAGGTGGTATACGGGCCGAACAACTGGAACACATCCATCATTGGCACGACCCCCGGTTATCTGGAAGCGCGCTCCTGGCCGATCGCTTCGGGTGAAGCATTCGGCAATTCGGATGTGCGTTCGGGCACGCGAGTTGCGCTGATCGGGCAAACCGTCGCCCAAAATTTGTTCGGCGACGAAGATCCGGTCGGCAAGACCTTTCGCATCCGGCAAAGCCCCTTCGTCGTCCTCGGTACGCTGGCGCTCAAGGGCCAGGGTATGGACGGACGCGACCAGGATGACTCGATCATCATCCCGATCACCACCGCGCAGCGACAGGTTTTCGGCTCCCAGTTTCCGGGCTCGGTACGCATGATGATGGTACAGACCACCACCCAGGAAATCATGCCTGAAGTGGAGAAATCCATGGTTGCACTGTTGCGCCAGCGGCACAGGCTACGCTCGGGTATGGACAACGACTTTTATCTGCGCAACCTCACCGCGGCGGCCGATTCGGCAGCCGAAAGCACGCGGGTGATGTCGCTGTTGCTCGGCGCGATTGCATCGGTATCGTTATTGGTCGGTGGCATCGGCATCATGAACATCATGCTGGTATCGGTCACCGAGCGTACCCGCGAGATCGGCATCCGCATGGCGATCGGCGCACGCGAACGCGACATCCTGCTGCAATTCCTGCTGGAAGCGATCATCATTTCGGTGGTGGGATGTTTCATCGGCCTGCTGTTGGGTATCGGCGGTGCGCTGCTCACCGACTCATTGACCGGGACGCCGGTGATTGTATCGGGAAGCTCGGTGGTCGTTGCGTTCAGCGTTGCCGCGGCAGTGGGAATCTTCTTCGGGTTTTATCCCGCGCGCAAAGCCGCGCGGCTTGATCCGATCGAGGCGCTGCATTACCAATAAGCGGGTATTGCCAGCCTGAACATATCTATCATGTCAATTTAATTCCCAATCACAATTGTCAACAATTCATTCCGCGTGATATTCTCGGCTATTAACCAATCATCGATAACAATGTCAGTTTCCATCAAAACCCCGGAAGAAATCGTTAAGATGCGCGTCGCCGGCCGCCTGACCAGCGAGGTGCTCGATTACATCACCCCGTTCGTCAAGGCGGGGGTGACCACCAACGAGCTGGACAAGCTCTGCCATGACCTGATCGTTGGTGTGCAGCACGCCATTCCCGCCCCGCTCAACTATGCGCCGGGCGGCCATACGCCGTACCCGAAATCCATTTGCTCTTCAATCAATCATCAGGTATGCCACGGTGTGCCAAGCGAGAAGACGCTCAAGAACGGCGACATCGTCAATCTGGACATTACGGTCATCAAGGACGGATATCACGGCGACAGCAGCCGCATGTTTTATGTCGGGGAACCGTCGATTCAGGCGCGGCGCTTATGCGAGGTTACGTATCAGGCGATGTGGCGCGGCATACGCGCGGTCAAACCGGGAGCTTATCTGGGCGATATCGGCCATGCAATCCAAAGCTTCGTTGAACCGCTGGGCTACGGCGTGGTGCGCGAATTCTGCGGGCACGGCATCGGAAAGCTGTTCCATGATGAACCGCAGGTATTGCATTACGGCCGCCCCAAGACCGGACTGAAACTCGAAGCCGGCATGACCTTCACCATCGAGCCGATGATCAATGCCGGCAAACCTGACATCAAACAACTCGGCGATGGCTGGACCGTGGTCACCAAGGACCACAGCCTGTCTGCACAATACGAACACACCATACTCGTTACCGAAACCGGATTTGAAGTATTGACCGTTTCCGATGGCTGCCCTCCCCCTCCCGGATAATATTGCCGCGCTGCGCGAGTCTTTAAACAATGACCGTTTAACCCTCGAACAAAGCTTTCTGCAAAGCATTCCCCGCACGGGGGAGGCCGGCGGGAACCGCGCTGCTGACCCCCATGAAGGGGACGCGGCCAGAAACTCGCCCTTTGGACGGTCTGGGCGCAGGCAGCAACCCGCTCGCACCCGCAAAGCCGCCCACCTGCTCGGTGCGCACAGCCGGCTGATCGACCGATACCTGCATCACGTCTGGCAGCTGCTGTCCATGCCGGGACATATTGCGCTGGTCGCGGTGGGCGGCTACGGGCGCGGCGAGTTGTATCCCAAGTCGGACATCGACTTGCTAATCCTGCTGAAGGCCGACAATCCGGACGAAGCGTTGCAACAAAAGCTGCATCAACTGGTCAGCATGCTGTGGGATATCGGCCTGGAAGTCGGGCACAGCATACGCACCGTCGCGCAATGCCTGGCCGAGTCGGCAGATATCACCGTGCAAACCAACCTGCTTGAAGCGCGGCTGCTTACCGGCGATGCAAGGCTGTTTGCTGAACTGCAAAATGTCCTGCATCAATACCTTGATCCATGCGAATTTTTTCTGGCCAAGTCGCATGAACAGCAACAACGCCATGCGCGCATCGCCGATACCGATTACAACCTCGAGCCCAACCTGAAGGAAAGCCCGGGCGGCCTGCGCGACCTGCAGACCATTACCTGGATCAGCCGCGCGGCAGGCCTGGGCACACGCTGGAGCGAGCTCGCCAAGGCCGGACTGATCAGCATGGCCGAGGCACGCCAGATCGCCCGCCACGATAACCTGCTGCAGATATTGCGCATACGCCTGCACTATCTGGCGAAACGCCGCGAAGACCGGCTGATATTCGAATTCCAGACACCGCTTGCCGAACAGATGGGCATCACCGCTTCGGCGAACCGCCGCGCCAGCGAACACCTGATGCAGCGCTACTACCAGACCCGGCTCGCGGTGCGCCAGTTCAACACCATCCTGCTGCAAAGCCTGCATGACTACCTGTTCCCCGAAACGCCGCCGCAGCATGCGCTCAACGAGCGGTTCCGCGTGATCGGCACGCTGCTGGATATCCGCGACGAGCAGTTGTTCGAACATAT
>DATKVR010000036.1:0-65768 GCA_035529955.1 Gallionella sp. | reverse complement strand
GGCGCTTAACCGCTTGGTCGAGCGTGCGCTCAAGGCCAACCCGAATCTCCAGGCGGCACAGGCGACGTTGCGCCAGGCACAGGAAAACGTCTATGCAGCGGAAGGCACGCTGTATCCCTCCGTAAATGCCAACGGTTCGGTGGTCCGGCAAAAGACGAGCGGCGCACAGAATAACCAGCGTTTCCCGGGTTCATTGTTTACACTTTACAACGCATCGGTGAGTGTTTCCTATGGCATAGACCTGTTTGGCGTTGCCCGCAGGGGGCTGGAATCGGTGGAGGCGCAGCAGCAGTTCGAGCGATTCCAGCTTGAGGGCGCCTATCTGACCCTGACCGCAAACGTGGTCACCACCGCGGTGCAGGAAGCTTCGCTGCGCGCGCAGATCGCGGCAACCAGCGATATCATCGATGCCGAAACCCAGCAGCTCGATATGTTGCAGAAGCAATTCAGCGTGGGCGGTGTTTCGAAATCCAGCGTGCTGGCACAGCAAACCGCGCTGGCGCAAACCCGCGCCAGCTTGCCGCAGCTGGAAAAACAACTGACCCAGATACGCAATCAACTGTCCGCGCTCGCCGGCTATTTCCCAAGCGAAAACGGGGTGGCATCGTTCGATCTTGACATGCTTCAGCTTCCGCAGGAATTGCCGGTCAGTCTGCCCTCCAAACTGGTCGAGCAGCGCCCCGATATCCGTGCCGCCGAATCCCAGCTGCATGCCGCCAGCGCCCAGATCGGTGTGGCCACCGCCAACATGTTCCCGCAACTCACCCTCAGTGCCGGAGCCGGTTCGGTTGCCAACAGCGCCGGCGACCTGTTTTCAGCGGGAAGCGGGATATGGAGCGTCGGAGCCGGGCTGCTGCAGCCGATCTTTCGCGGCGGAACGCTGCTGCACCAGAAACGTGCGGCGGTCGCCGCCTACGATGCGGCTGCTGCGCAATACCGCGGCGTCGTGTTGTCGGCTTTCCGGGACGTGGCCAACGTGCTGGATGCATTGCAGTCAGACAACCGTATCTTTGCAGCCCAGACGGCGGCCGCGCAATCCGCAGCCGACAGTCTTGACATCACGCGAAAACAATACCAGATCGGAGCGGCCAGCTATCTGGGGCTGCTCAACGCCCAGCAGGCATACCAGCAGACCCGGATCGCGCTGGCGCAGGCACGAGCCAGCCGTTATGCCGATACTGCCGCCCTGTTCCAGTCATTGGGCGGAGGGTGGTGGAATCGCGACGATGTGCCGGGGCAGACTGTGCACCAAACAACAGGGGTAGACAAACAATGAATTCGATGACAAACCAGCAGCAGTTAAAACGGGGGCAGCGACAATGACAAAACGAATGGTGATCATGCTCGTTTTGGCCGGGGTGGTATTCGGCGGCATTTTCGGCTTTCAGGCGTTCAAGGGGCACATGATGAAAAAATTCATGTCATCCATGGGCAATGCGCCGCAAACGGTTTCAACCATCAAGGCCGACTATCAGGAATGGTTGCCGAAGCTTGAAGCGGTGGGCAGCTTGCGTGCGATAAATGGCGTGCAAGTCAGCCCGGAGGTGACCGGTATCGTATCCGCCATCAACTTCAAGCAGGGCGAAGACGTCAAGAAAGGAAAGCTGCTGGTGGAACTGGTTGCCGATAGCGACGTTGCCAGGCTGCACGCGCTCCAGGCAGCTTCTGCCCTGGCCAGGACCACTTACGGGCGTGACAAGCAGCAGTTCGAATTCAAGGCGATCAGCCAGCAGGTGCTGGACATTGACAAGGCGAATCTGATGCAGGCTGATGCCACTGTGGCCGAACAACAGGCAATGGTGAACAAGAAGTCTATCCACGCGTTGTTTTCTGGCCGTGTCGGTATCCGTCAAGTGAGCGTGGGCCAATACCTGAATGCCGGCACGCCGGTGGTATCGCTGCAGTCGCTGGATCCGATCTATCTGGATTTCTCGGTGCCGCAGCAAAATATCAGCATGATACATGCCGGGCAGAAGGTGTCGGCGAGGACCGATGCTTATCCGGGCGAACAATTTGACGGAAAAATTTCGGTGATCAATCCCGAGGTGGATACCGGCACGCTCAACGTCAAGGTGAGGGCAGAGCTGAAAAATCCGCAACATCGGCTATTGCCCGGCATGTACGCAACGGTGGACATCTCAACCGGCAAGCCGCAGCGCTATATCACGCTTCCGCAAACCGCGGTCACCTATAATCCGTATGGAAATATCGTGTTTCTGACCGAACAGCAGGGCACGGATGCCAAAGGCAAGCCGAAATTGATTGTCAAGCAGGTATTTGTCACAACCGGCGGTACGCGCGGCGACCAAGTGGCCGTGCTCAAGGGAATCAAGGCGGGAGATGTCGTGGTGTCCGCAGGGCAGGTCAAACTGCACAACGGATCTCCCGTTACCATCAACAACGAAATCCAGCCAAGCAACGAGGCTAATCCCGAACCCAAGGATGAATAACACGGAACTGCCGCAATGAAATTTACCGATCTATTTATTCGGCGGCCGGTGTTGGCCATGGTCATCAGCCTGGTAATACTGGTGCTGGGGCTGCGTTCGTTCGGTGTCTTGCCGGTGCTGCAATTTCCGCGCACGCAGAATGCGGTGATCACCGTGAGCACCACCTATGCGGGTGCCGATCCGGCCCTGGTAGCCGGTTTCATCACCACGCCGCTGGAAAATGCAATCGCCCAGATCAACGGCATCGATTACATGAGCTCGACCAGTACCAACAGCAGCAGCCAGATCACGGTAACCCTGAAGCTGAATTACGATTCGGACAAGGCGCTGACCGAGATGAACGCGCAGATCAGCTCGGTACTCAACCAGTTGCCTCCGCAAACCCAGAAGCCGGTCATGACCATCAGCATCGGCCAGACCCTTGATGCGATGTATATCGGTTTTTCCAGCAAGGTGTTGCCGTCCAACTACATCACGGATTATCTGTTGCGCGTGGTGCAGCCCAGGCTGCAGGCGGTCGATGGTGTGCAGACCGCGGAGCTGATCGGTGCAAAGAACTTTGCGTTGCGTGCCTGGCTGGATCCCAAGAAACTGGCCGCCTACGGACTGACCGCGACTGATGTCAGCGCCGCGCTGGCTCAAAACGATTTCCTGTCCGGCGTGGGCAACACCAAGGGACTGATGGTGCAGGTCAATCTTGATGCGTCCACCAACCTGCACTCCGAGGAGGAATTCCGCAACCTGGTGATCAAGCAGTCCAACAATGCCATGGTGCGATTGAAAGACGTTGCCAATGTCACGCTGGGAGCAGAGAACTATGATACCGAGGTTGCGTTCGACGGCAAGAGTGCGGTGTATATCGGCATTCAGGTGGCACCTGCCGCCAATCTGCTCGATGTGGTGAAGCGGGTCAACCAACTGATGCCCGAGCTTCAGGCGCAGCTGCCGCAGGGCATAAACGGCAAGGTCATCTACGACTCCACCAAATTCGTGAACAGCTCGATCCACGAGGTGATCAAGACCTTGTCCGAATCCTTGCTGGTGATCATTCTCGTGGTGTTCGTCTTCCTCGGTTCGCCGCGCTCGGTGCTGATTCCGGTGGTCGCGATCCCGCTGTCGCTGATCGGAACCTTTGCCATCATGCTGGTTCTGGGATTCTCGATCAACCTGTTGACCCTGCTTGCGTTCGTGCTTGCCATCGGACTGGTGGTGGACGACACCATCATCGTGGTGGAGAACGTCAGCCGTCATATCGAGGAAGGCGTCGCGCCGATGCGGGCGGCGATCAATGCAGCGCGCGAGCTGGCCGGTCCGATTATTGCGATGACCATCGTGCTGATCTCGGTGTATGTGCCGATCGGATTCCAGGGGGGGCTGACCGGCGCACTGTTTACGGAATTCGCGTTTACCCTGGTTGGCACCGTGACCGTTTCCGCCATCATCGCGCTGACACTGTCGCCGATGATGTGCTCACGCCTGCTCAGGCCCCATCTCGCGCAGGATACCAGCCTGGAATCCCGCGTTGTGCATTTCATCGACGCGAGTTTTGACAAAGTGCGCCGCCTCTATGCGCGCACGCTGCACGGCTCACTCGACTACCTGCCGGTGACAGCGGTGTTTGCCTTGATCGTGCTGGGCAGCATCTATTTTCTGTATGGCAGCGCCAAGCATGAACTGGCACCCCAGGAGGATCAGGGCGTCATCATCGCCTCACTGACCGCCGCGCCTGACTCGACCTTGCAACAGCGCGAGCCCTATGCGAAGCAGAATTACAAAATCTATGCCAGCCATCCCGAGACCGCACACGTTTTTCAAATTGACATGCCCGGCCGAATGATTGCCGGCATGGTGTTGAAACCGTGGGATGAGCGCAGCAAGACGACGAATCAGTTGCAACCGGTGGTGCAGCATCAATTGAGCCAGATCGCGGGTGCACAGGCAGTGGCATTCCAGCCCCCTTCGCTGCCGGGCAGCCGCGGCCTGCCGATACAGTTCATTATCGGTACCACTGAACCTTTCGACCGCCTGAATGACGTGACGCAGGAATTTTTGCAGAAGGCGCAGAAGAGCGGCATGTTCATGTTCATCAATACGGACCTGCGCATCGACCTGCCGCAATCCACCGTGGTTATAGACCGCAACAAGGCTGCCCTGCTCGGCCTGTCCATGCAGGACATCGGCAACTCGCTCGCATCCATGCTGGGTGGGGGCTATGTCAACTACTTCAGCCTGGCGGGACGCTCGTACAAGGTGATACCGCAGGTGCAACAGCGCTACCGCCTGAACACAGCGCAGTTGCTCAATTATTATGTACGTACAGCCAGCGGCACTTCCGTACCGCTGTCCAGTGTCGTTCACATTACCTCTAAAACGACGCCTGAATCGCTGAATCACTTCCAGCAACTCAACGCCGCGACCATACAAGGTGTGGCGTTGCCGGGAGTGACCACCGGGGAAGCGCTGGACTATCTCAAGAATCTTGCCGACAAGACATTGCCGCCGGGTTATTCGGTAGACTACGGCGGGCAGTCCCGCCAGTTCATGCAGGAATCCAGCGGCTTCATCGCGATGTTCTCGTTCGCGCTGGTCATCATCTTCCTGGCGCTGGCAGCGCAATTCGAAAGTTTCCGCGATCCGTTCATTATCCTGGTGTCGGTGCCGATGTCGATTGCCGGTGCGCTGGTTTTCATCAGCCTGGGGGTTGGCGGTTCAAGCCTGAATATCTACACTCAGGTCGGGTTGGTGACCTTGATGGGACTAATCAGCAAGCACGGTATCCTGATCGTGCAGTTTGCCAACAACCTGCGCCAGGAAGGCAAGAGCAAGCGCGAGGCGATCGAGGAGGCGGCCAGCATCCGGCTGCGTCCGATTCTGATGACGACCGCTGCGATGGTGCTGGGGGTTATCCCGTTGATCACCGCGAGCGGGGCCGGCGCGGCATCACGCTTCAACATGGGTCTGGTGATCGCCAGCGGACTTTCCATCGGCACCCTGTTCACGCTATTGGTGTTGCCGGCGGTGTACATGCTGCTTGCCAGCGACCATGTAAAACCGGCCGAAACGGACGACGAACACGAATTGTCAAAAGCCTGATTGTCTTTCGGAAGCAACGCAACCCTTATGCCTGGCGGATTGCAGTAGGTAAAAATAGGCAGTTGCCTTTTTGTGCTCTTCATCCCGATCAAAATGGTGCCGGAACTGTCAGCCAAATCACAGTCAGCAAAGCGATTAAACAAGGATACATTTGCTCACATTACATCGGTGATGGGGAATGGCCCGAGTCGGGTTGAGCTGTTAAAATAAGAATTCACTCCACCATTACTGATCAAGGACATCCATGCAAAAAGTACCTGACACCATGACTGCGATCGAGCGTCGCGCCAGCTTTGGTCTGGCAAGTATCTATGGCCTGCGCATGCTGGGATTGTTCATCATTCTTCCGGTCTTCGCGATCTATGCGCAACATCTGCCCGGCGGCGACAGTCACCTGCTGGTCGGCATCGCGCTCGGCGCTTATGGTTTGACCCAGGCTCTGCTGCAAATTCCTTCCGGCTGGTTGTCAGACCGGTACGGACGCAAACCGGTGATCTACTTCGCCCTGGTGTTGTTCGCGATCGGCAGTTTTATTGCCGCCGATGCGCACAATATCTACTGGATTATCATCGGGCGCGTGGTGCAGGGCGCCGGCGCGCTTAATGCCGCGGTGATGGCGCTCACCGCCGATCTCACCCGCGAAGAAGTGCGCACCAAGGCGATGGCGATGATCGGTATTACCATCGGTGTCACCTTTTCGATATCGATGGTCCTTTCGCCGATGCTCGACAATATAATACATGTCCCCGGTATCTTCGCGCTGACCGGCGTGCTTGCGATGCTTGCGATAGGCGTGGTGAAATTCATGATACCTGATCCGGCGATCACGCATTTTCACAGCGATACTGAAGCGAGTGGGAAACACTTCATCGAAGTGCTGCGCAACAGGGATCTATTGCGCCTCGATTTCGGTATTTTTTCGCTGCACGCGATTCTGATGTCGGTATTCATGCAGGTGCCGTTCGTGATGGAGAAAGATGGCCTGCCTTTGTCGCACCACTGGTATGTCTATCTGCCGGTGATGCTGGTGGCATTCGTGCTGATGGTGCCCCCCATCATCATTGCCGAGAAGAAGGCCAAGATGAAACAGATATTCATGCTGTCGATCTTTCTGGCGATGTGCGCACAGGTACTGCTGATGTTTGCACATAATAGTTTGTGGGGCGTGGCCGCTGCGCTGCTGGTTTTCTTTACCGCGTTCAACGTGCTGGAAGCGACACTACCCTCGATGATCAGCAAGATCGCCCCGCTGGCAGCCAAGGGCACCGCGATGGGCGTTTATAGCAGCGTCCAGTTTCTGGGTGCATTCTCAGGTGCGGCAATCGGCGGCGCGCTGCTGCAATTCGTCGGCGGGAATTCGGTGTTTGTGTTCGCCATCCTGATGCTGCTGCTGTGGCTGATCGTTGCATCGACGATGAAGCCGCCGGCACTGGTGCGCACCAAGCTATATCATTTACCCAAGATGGATGAAGCGGCTGCGGTACAATTACAAAAGCAGCTCATGCAACTGCAGGGTGTAAAAGAAGCGATGGTCGTGGCAGTGGAAAGCATCGCATCCCTCAAGGTGGACATGCAGGGCTTCGATGAAGCAGCGGTAGACAAACTCGTGATGAAGGGAGCTTGATATGTCGGTGAACAAGGTAATCCTGATCGGTCGCCTGGGCAAAGATCCGGAAACACGCTACATGACCAGTGGCGAGGCGGTGACCAACGCGACACTGGCAACTTCGGAAAACTGGAAGGACAAGAGCGGCGAGAAACAGGAAAAAACCGAGTGGCATAATCTGGTGTTTTATCGCCGTCTGGCCGAAATTGCCGGCGAGTATCTGAAGAAAGGCTCCCAGATCTACGTCGAGGGAAAACTGCAAACTCGCAAGTGGCAAACCAAAGAAGGGCAGGATCGTTACACTACCGAGATCGTGGTCAATGAAATGACCATGTTGGGCGGCAAGTCATCCGGTGCCGGTAGCTTCGAGGTAGTGGAAAACAAGCCGGCGTCTTCAACTGGTAGCGCGGCTCCTGCCAAAGCTGCACCGGCAGCGAAAGGCAGCTTCGATAATTTCGACGACGATATTCCGTTTTAAAAACCACCATATATTCTTTTGTTAAGAACATAGCTAAAGCCCGCATTCGTGCGGGCTTTTATTTTTTAAAATCATCAAATTGGATTGATGTTTTTTAAAGGGGAAGCGGATCCGGTCGCGTGGTACATGGGTGGTACATCGCCTGCCATGTTCGGGAAATCATGAATCTACCTGAAGTATTTCGTCAACAGGGTCATGCCCCAGTCGCTGGAAATCCCCGCAAGCACAACGACTAACACGAAAATAAAAACTGATACGATAACCACCAATTTGTTTTGCATAATGTTTCCTTTTCGGGAGATAAGGTAATAAGGCTATATTGTATTAGTTAATGAATCGCTGTGAACAGTCATTTGGGGTGCAACGGGTATAACAACCGCAAAGCCGGGATTTCAGGTTAATCAATGCTCATATTTGAGTACAAAAGTTGTTTTGCTGCCATCGAGCAGACCGTCGAAACGGACCGGTACATTGCGTTGATCGCAGTTTACTGATCGATCCCTGATGCACCGGCCATTGATTGGCCAGTGACGTGCCACATGCCCGAGTTTAAACAATCGGGAAAACCGGCGATAGTTTGGAGTGGTAACACGGATGAATTTTGCCACATGAAACTGACGCTTTTGCCGAAGCCAGCTGTTACAATTTATCACTTCAAGAACGCGATCCGGAGAAATTGAAATTGAATATATTGAGCATAATAGTATTCGTTGCCCTGCTGCTTGTCGGCTGCAGCAGGCAAACCGCAGCTCAGCGCGACGCGCTTGAAAGTGCCAAGCCGGGATATCTGGTGGCCAAGAGTTACTGTTCGCAATGCCATGCGCTGCCATTTGCAGACCAGCATCCCCCCGCCGCCTGGCCATACGTTGTTTCGCGCATGCAAGGTTACATGGAATCTGCGCACAAGCAGATGCCGGATCCCGCAGAAACCAAAGCGATCATTGGATATTTTGAAACTAATTGACAGGGCCGGCCGAAGCGATTCGGTGCTATTGAAATTACAGCGGCCTGGTCGGACGCTTGCACAGCGATAAGCTCGCCTGTAGCTTGTGCAACAGGCTCCGTCTCACTTCTTCAGCCGTTCAAGCGTAGTAGCGCAGGTGTCTGGAAAACTGTTGCAACGCCTCGATACCGCTGGTTTCCGCGCGATGACACCAGTCCTCCAGCTCCCTTACCATTTGTTCCTTGGTCGCCGTGGAACGGTGCCAGACTGCGATGAGGTCCTGGCGCAACGTATAGGCGATATTCAGCCTTTGACTGGTCTGCATGACCAGGCTGAGTTTCAGTTTTTCCTGCTCGCTCAGCGCGTTGACATCCACATGCAGCCAGTGCTTGACGCGCTTCAGATCGACTTTACCCAGACCGGGCATACGCAGTTTCAGCTGCGAAATTTCCTCGCGATAGGTTTTCTTAAGTGACTTGGCGTATTTCGCCATTACTTCGTAGCGGTTGGCCATCACCGCGTGCAGCGTAGCCAGATCGCATACTGTTTTTGCGGTGTCGAGGCGGACTTTAGGCGCGACCCTTTTGATCTTCGCCAGCCCCAACAGGGCCAGGCTGCGGATATACAGCCAGCCGATATCGAATTCATACCATTTGCTTGATAACTTGGCAGAGCCGATATATGCATGGTGATTGTTATGCAGTTCTTCTCCGCCGATCAGGATCCCCCACGGCACGATGTTGGTGGATGCATCGGCAGGCTGGAAGTTTCGGTAGCCCCAGTAATGCCCGGCACCGTTGATGATGCCCGCCGCAGTGACCGGTATCCAGATCATTTGCACCGCCCAGACGGTGATGCCGATCGGTCCGAACAGCAGCACGTCGATGGCCAGCATCAGCATGATGCCCAGCATGCTATGTTTGGAGTAAAGGTTGTGCTCCAGCCAGTCGTCCGGGGTGCCGCGACCATATTTGTCGAGCGTTTCCTGGTTCAGGGCCTCCTTGCGGTATAGCTCCGCGCCTTCCAGCAGCACCTTCCTGATGCCCAATATCTGCGGGCTATGCGGGTCTTCGGCCGTTTCGCATTTGGCGTGGTGTTTGCGGTGGATGGACGCCCATTCCTTGGTCACCGTGCCGGTGGTGAGCCACAGCCAGAAACGAAAGAAATGACTGGCAACCGGGTGCAAATCCAAAGCGAGATGGGACTGGTGGCGGTGCAAATAGATGGTTACCGACACGATGGTGATATGGGTAAGCGCCAGCGTGGCGAGTACATAACCCCACCAGGGCAAATCGATTAATCCTGAAAGCATACAACCTCCGGATTGCAGTTGTGAATTGCAATAGATAATTTTAAAAGTGTAAGCAATTGTACAGAAGCAAGACGGGTTACGGGTGACTAAATGCGTTCGATTACTGCCGCAAAGAATCCGTCGGTGTTGTGTATATGGGGGAGCAGTTGCAGATAATCAACCGCTTCCAGCGCGATCTTCTGTTGCTGCAAAATTTCATTTGCCGGTAGCAGCACAAAGTCGGGATGGGCGGCAAGGAAGGACTGCACGATGTGCTGGTTTTCTTCCGGCAGGAAGCTGCACGTCGCGTATACCAGCCGTCCGCCTTTCTTCAGCAGGCGGCTCGCGGAAGCGAGGATGGCGGCTTGCTGTAATGTGTATGCCTCGATGCTGCCGGGCGACTGGCGGAATTTCAGGTCGGGGCTGCGCCGCAGCGTGCCCAGACCGCTGCACGGCGCATCCACCAGCACGCGGTCGATTTTGCCGGCCAGGCGTTTTACCTTGAGGTCGTTCTCGTGGGCGATCAGCATGGGCTGGATATTGCTGGCACCGGAACGTTTCAGGCGCGGCTTGAGATTGGCGAGGCGTTTTTCCGAAACGTCCATGGCATACAAGCGGCCTTGAGAGTTCATCATTGCAGACAGCATCAGAGTCTTGCCTCCCGCGCCGGCACAGAAATCCACCACCATGTCATTGCGTTTGGGCGCAAGCAGGAAGCCGAGCAGCTGACTTCCTTCGTCCTGCACTTCGATCTTTCCCTCGGTGAACAGGGGATCGCGATTGAGCGGGATTTTTTCCCCGAGGCGGATACCGATCGGCGACCAGGGGGTTGCGGTGGCGGCGATATTTTTTTCATGCAGTTGCTGCAACACATCCTCGCGCTTGGCAAGCAGGGTATTGACGCGGATATCCAGCGGCGCGCCCTGTTGCATGGACTTTCCGATTGCGAGGATGTCATCATCGGAATAGCTGGCGCGCATTTTCTCCACCAGCCATTCCGGCAATTCGGCTTGTACCGGTAACGGCAGATGCTCGATCTTCACGGCTTTTACGGTGGCTAGCCAGTCCTTTTCACCGGGCTTCAGCACCGGTTCGAGCTCGCGCAGGTTGTAACCGCCGAATCTGATCATGTGTGCGAGTGCCATGCGCCGCGGGGTAGCGACTTGAACACGGTGTTGCGAAGCATCCGGTGCGGGTAAAGCCGCCCCATCCCCGCTTCCGGAAAAGGTCTGTTGCATTGGTAACTTTTCGCGGGGTGCCTCACCAAGGCAGGCATACTCAAGCAGCATGCGGTGGCGCAGCACGCCGAATACGGTCTCGGCAACCAGTTCGCGTTCGTTGGAACCGATGCGCTCGTCCTTGAAAAAATAGCGCAGGGTGGTGTCCGCGGGATGTGCCAGCGGCAGGATGGCACGCAGTGCCTGGATGACGATTTCTAAACGGTATTCGGTAATCAGCATGGGGGGGGACTTTGCATATCAGACAGGCAGTTTAACAGTGTTGCAGTCGGAATAGATGACACGGATTGGCGGATGGGTGGGCAGTGCGGCAAATTGGGGCATACGGATTGCTGAATGGATTCATTTATCCGAGGCGCGGATGCCCGATATCACATACTCGTCGGTCACTTTTCCCGAGCTGTCGACCTCGCGAAATTTCACCGGTAACCGGCGATATTCAAGTCCCAGCCAGATTTCAAAATAGGCGCTTCCAGATGCGTGCATTTCACGAAGGTGCAACGTGCGCAGCTTGCCGATCGGGGTGTCGACATCCTCCCTTGTGCCAACCTCGATCTGATATTGCCGAAGTTGCCCGGTGTCACTGACCGGCAACGTAAAGAATTCCACATTAATCGGAAGTTGCGAGAGTTGATACATGAAGCTCAGGCTATCCTGCGTGTCCGCGGGCAGCGCGGTCGAGCTGCCGTCCGAGAACCGCAATGTTCCCGATTTGTGGTCAAACAGGCTTTGACGGTAAAGCTTGCCGGCAACGGTGATTCTTTCTGCCTTGTAGAGGTCGGGGCGCAATCCGTGCTCACCGATATTGCCATGGCTGGTCTGGATAATGCGGTCGTCATTGCGCAGGCTGGCCAATCCGGAAGTTTCGCGCACTGACCTCAAGGCATACCTGCCATCGCTTATATCAAACTGCTGGCGAATCTCCCCCGTCCTCAAGCCATCTTCCCCCTTGTAAACGATAAAGGAAAGCTGCAGGTGTTTTGGAAACGGCTGGGCCGCCGTGTTTTGCTTCGTCTTGTTCATCGGGGCCATGGATTTGCTTGCAGACTTGGCCGATAGCTTATGGTCCGATTTGACCAAGTCATCGGGCGGTGCAGGTTTCGCATGTTCCGGCTTTTCGGTGATCAACTTGACCGGCGCTGGCAGTGGCGCCAGCCTGACGGAGAGGGGCGGAAACGACACCCTGGGCTGGGGCAAGGTGATATAGGGGAGCCAAAGTATCGCGGCATGAATGATCAGTGAGAGGGTGATGGCCAGCGCGATCCGGCTGCCCGGTGTACGAAAGGCTGCGGTCACGGGGTGGAAACGATCCTGGTCAATACCTGCGAGAGCTGATCCCCATCGGGATCGGTGATGACCATCTTGTATGGGAAGTGAGCGTGCTTGCCGGCCAGCCAGATTTCGGTCCGGTTGGAACCCGTTTGGGGAACGCTGGCAATATACAGCGCCCTGAACGTGCCAAGCGGGATTATCAGGCGCTGGTCATGTGTGACACGGTAATTGTAGATATCCAGTTTGCTGCCATTGGTCATATGGAAGCTCAGCTTGTCGGTATTGTCCAGCGACAGGAACTGGAATTGGTACATCGCGCTGAGGCGGTCTTGTGTGCCGTCCGGTAGCGGGACCACCGTGCGCCGCTTATGCTCAATCATGGTCAGCTTCATGGTGTTCCAATCAAATTCGGCGCTGCGGTCCCGGTCCGCATCACCTTCGCGCACATCGCTGAAACTCAATGGCCTGAGCCCGTTGGCGTCCACCAGGCCGTTGCTGTGCAGGATAATCCTTCCCGGCATGAAAATCGCCAGCAAACCTGTGGCACGCGTGGTGCTGACGATCGTGTAGCGATTATCCTTGTCGATGGCAAAATTTTCGTCGATCTCGCCGATCTTGATGCCGGCCTTGTAAATGTCATAGCTGGCCTGAATGCTGCCGGGCGTCGCAGCGTACGAAGATCCCGCGACAAGCAGCATCAACCACGCGAATGAAACAAAGATTAATTTCATGTTATTCCAGGCTGGGACTGACCAGCGCAAAACCGGACTGCTTGCGATTCCGGAAAATGACTTTGCCATGATTGTCCAGATCGATGTTTTCGTTGCAGAGCCATTTGATTGCTTGCGGATAAATGCGATGCTCCTGGTTCAATACGCGGGCTGCCAATATTTGCTCGGAATCGTCGCGCAACACCGGCACGGCGGCCTGTATGATGATTGGGCCGTGGTCAAGGTCCGGTGAAACGAAATGCACCGTGCAACCATGTATTTTCACCCCATCCTGCAGTGCCCGTGCATGGGTATTGAGTCCCCCGTAGGCAGGCAAAAGCGAAGGATGAATATTGACCAGCCTGCCGTGATATCGTGCCACGAAACCGTTGCTGAGGATGCGCATGAACCCGGCAAGCGCGACAATGTCGGGTTCGAACGCATCGATAGCTTGAGCCAGCGCGATATCAAAACTGTTGCGGTCCGCGTAATTGCGATGTTCGACGACTGCGACAGGAATGCCATTCGCCCTGGCGATGTCCAGTCCTTCCGCATCGGGACGATTGCTGATTACGGCAGCGATACGGCAGGGCAGTCCGGCATCCAGCAGCGCCTGAAGATTGCTGCCGCGTCCGGAAATCAGGATGACCAGTTTTTTCATGAGGAATAATTTGGCTGTGAAAATCAGGCGACTTGTGTCTGTGCCTCGTTGCCCAGCCGTGCGCGTATCGAGCCGATAACGGTTGCGGTTTCACCCGCGGCGTTGAGTTGCTTCAGCGCTGCATCCGCATCTTTCTGGGCCACTACCACCACCATGCCAATACCGCAGTTGAAGGTGCGATACATTTCCTGCGGGGCGATATTACCCGTCTCGCGCAGCCAGTCGAACAGCACGGGTGTATGCCAGGCCTTGCCGTCCAGTTGCGCGACCACGTTTTCAGGCAGCACGCGCGGCACGTTTTCCAGCAGGCCGCCGCCGGTGATGTGCGCCATGCCCTTTATGGTGAGTGATTTCATCAGCGCCAGCAGCGGCTTCACGTAGATGCGCGTCGGCGCCATGATCAGGTCGGCCAGCACTTTTCCTTCCAGCTTTTGTTTGAGATCCGCCTTGCGGGTAGTGATGATCTTGCGCACCAGCGAATAGCCGTTGGAATGCGCGCCGTTCGAGGCAAGGCCGATTACCGCATCGCCCGCCCTGATGTCCGCGCCGCTGATGATGTTGGCCTTCTCCACCACGCCGACGGCAAAGCCCGCCAGGTCATATTCCCCGGCCGGATACATGCCCGGCATCTCGGCGGTTTCCCCGCCGATCAGTGCGCAACCGGCCTGTTCGCAACCGAAGGCGATACCCTTGATGACCTCGGTGGCGGCGTCCACATCCAGCTTGCCGCAGGCGAAATAATCGAGGAAGAACAGCGGTTCAGCACCCTGCACCAGAATATCGTTGACGCTCATGCCGACCAGATCGATGCCGACCGTGTCGTGGCGGTTCAGTTCGAACGCAAGCTTGAGCTTGGTGCCGACTCCGTCGGTCCCGGACACCAGCACCGGTTCGCGGTATTTTTTTGAAATCTCGACCAGCGCGCCAAAACCCCCGATGCCGTTGAGTACTTCCGGACGCATGGTGCGCTTGGCATAGGGCTTGATATTCTCGACCAAACGGTCGCCCGCATCCATGTCCACTCCTGCGTCCCGGTAGGTCAGGTGCCCGCTGTCAGCGGATGAAGGATCGTTGCTCGGTTTATTCAAGTTGAGTTCTCGCTTTCTTCAGGATAAAGTGCTGCACGAAATGCCCGAATTTTACCCGAAATGACCCTGTCCCGCTTTGCTGCCTTGCAATGGCTGTCGTTTGCAGTCGTAGCCGTTGTGCTGATCTATTTGCTCAGCCCGATACTTACACCGTTCGTTGCGGCCGGTATCCTGGCCTATATCTGCAATCCGCTGGTGCAGCGGCTGTGTGCCTGTAAAATTCCGCGCACGCTGGCGGTGTTGCTGGTGATGAGCGGATTGTTGCTGCTGTTCGCCTTGCTGCTGCTGATCATGCTGCCGTTGCTGGAAACGGAAATCGGCCGGTTTGTAACCCGCCTGCCGGACTGGATCGAAGCCGCGCGCATACATCTGTTGCCGCTGTTGCAACGGTGGTTTGGCGCGGATCTGCAATGGGATAGCACCGCGCTGAAGAACGCGTTGCTGAGCCATGGTCAAAGCGCCGGCGGGCTCGCGAAGAATCTGCTGGCGTGGCTGGGAAGCAGTGGCGGCGTGATCATCGGGGTGGCGGTCGACCTGTTGCTGACTCCGGTGGCGATGTTCTATCTGCTGCGCGACTGGAACATCTGGCTGGGACGCATCAATGATCTTGTCCCGCGCCATCTTTACGCCAGGTCAACCGAGATCGTCGTTGAGGTGGACCGCATCCTGGCTGAATTCCTGCGCGGGCAGATTTCCGTGATGCTGCTGATGAGCGCCTATTACGTGCTGCTGCTGTGGCTGGTCGGTCTGCAATTCGCGTTGCCCATCGGCATTGTCGCCGGCATGCTGGTATTCGTGCCATATCTGGGCATGATCACTGGTCTGGTTCTGGCCACGCTGGCGGCGGTGATGCAGTTCACCGCATTCAGCGACGTGGTACTGGTCTGGGCGGTGTTCGGTGCGGGACAGTTGCTGGAAGGCATGGTCATCACGCCCTGGCTGGTCGGTGAACGCGTTGGACTGCATCCGCTGGTGGTGATTTTTTCACTGCTGGCATTCGGCCAGTTGTTCGGATTCTTCGGTCTGCTGCTGGCGTTGCCGCTTGCGGCCATCTCATTGGTTGGCCTGCGCTACGGCAAGGCCTGGTATCTGTCCAGCACCATGTATCAAAAATCATGAGCCAGCTTTTGCTCAATATCGTTCCCGAGCGGCAGCTGACACTGGATAATTTCGTGGTGGGACGCAATCTGGAATTGGTCTCGGCATTGCGCCATGCCCTGTCGGGCGACAGCAGCGAGCGGTTTTTCTACGTGTGGGGCGAAACCGGCAGCGGCAAGAGCCATTTGCTGCAGGCCTGCGTGAACGCTGCGCGTGACCTGCTGCTGGATGCAGTCTATGCGCAGGGTAGCGTACCCGCACAGGTTATGGATACGGGTGCAACCGTGGTTGCGGTCGACGATGTCGGGCAACTTGATGATGCAGCGCAAATCGAGTTGTTCGGCGTGTACAACCGGATGCGCGACAACGGAGCCATGTTGCTGGTCAGCGGCAATGCGTCCCCGCTGCATCTCATGTTGCGCGACGATTTGCGTACCCGTCTGGGGTGGGGCCTGGTGTATCAGCTGCATGAGTTGAGCGACGAAGAGAAAGCGCGCGCGCTTGCGCAGCATGCACGCTCGCTGGGTCTTGTCCTGCCGCAGGAGGTCGCGCAATATTTGTTGCGGCACGGGCGGCGCGACCTGCCCAGCCTGATGGCGGTGCTGGAGTCGCTTGATGCCCATTCGCTGCGCCTGCACCGGCCACCGACCGTTCCTTTGCTCAAGGAAGTATTGCAACAAATCGAAGAACAAAAAGGTGCCTGAAGTGAATCTGGCTTTATTTGATCTGGACAATACCCTGCTCAACGGCGACAGCGATTTCGAGTGGTCGCAGTTCCTGATTCGCATCGGCGTGCTCGACCGCGAGCTGTTCGAGGCAAAAAATCATGCCTTCTATGAGCATTACAAGGCCGGGACGCTGGATATCCAGGAATTTCTGGACTTCCAGCTGAAGCCGTTGGCACGCCATGCACGCAAGACACTGGACGAATGGCATGGTCAGTTCATGCGCGAGCAGGTGTCGGACATGATCACCCGGGGCGCGCGCGAACTGGTCAATCGTCATCGCATGGCGGGCGATGTATGCGTGATCATCACCGCCACCAACAGTTTCGTGACCGCGCCGATCGCGCGCGAATTCGGCATCGAGCATCTGATTGCCACCGAACCGGAGCACAGGGATGGCGAATTCACCGGGCGCGTTGCCGGTGTGCCGTGCTTCCGCGAGGGGAAGATCACCCGGCTGGAAAATTGGATGGCACAGCGCGGCTGGAACTGGAACAGCTTTGCCGACACGACTTTTTACAGCGATTCGCTCAATGATCTGCCGTTGCTCGCCAAGGTCAAAAATCCCATTGCGGTGAATCCGGACGACACGCTGCGCCGGCATGCCGTGCAGCACGGCTGGCAGGTGATGAGTTTGCGCTGAACGGGTTTGATCGGGGTGGTGCAGGGACAACGCCGATGCAGTGGCCGGGTTGGCGGTATTCCCTACGGGATGCGTTTATCGCTGCAATCCGGTTTCGGTTGCCAGCCGTTTTTCTTTTCCGGCCAGCCGTTCCACCAGTGTGAGCGCAAAGTCCATTGCGGTGCCGGGACCGCGCGAGGTGATCAGTTTGCCGTCTTCCACCACGGCTGAGGGCCGTTGCATGACCCGCGGAAATGCATCGAGCGTGCCGGGGAAACTGGTGGCCTGTTTTCCGTCGAGCAATCCGGCGGTTGCCAGCACCGATGGCGCGGCGCAAATTGCGGCCACGTATTTCCCCTGTTGCGACATTTGCTGGATCAGTTTTAACACACGCACATCGGCTTTGAGATTGTCGCTGCCCGGTTGTCCGCCGGGCAATACCACCATGTCATAGCCGTGCTGCAGCGCGTCGTCCAGTGTGGTGTCAGGCATCAGCACAATGCCGCGGCTGCCACGTAACGCGCCGACCTCCAGACCTGCCAGCGTAACCGAAATGCCACCGCGCCGCAGAATGTCAACGACCGTGACCGTCTCCAATTCTTCACTGCCAGAGGCGAACAATACCAGAACGGATTTCATAGCTATCCCATCAGCCGGGGACCGATGTCGAGCGCACCAGTGCCGGAAAGATTAGTTGGCCTTGCGCTCCAGCGCGATACCGGCCAGTTCCAAAATGATACCCAAGGCGAACAACAGCGCGCCCGGCCATAGTTCCGGAGCGAGAAACATCAAAATCGCGCCCAGAACGATCATGATTGCTGCAATGGTGCGGCGGATACGCTGATTTTTTATCATTTTGTTTCTCCGTGTTTAACCAGAAGACAGCGTGCAAATGAACTATCGGTAAAATCTGTCGCAACCACTACTGGTCTGGCAATGCCGCGTCATGCCGGCATGAATCTGCAATTCCGTTTGCATCATAGATATTCTGCCAAATTTGACAAGCGCATTTGCCGATCCGTATTCACGGATAGCCGGGCCGCCCTGCGTAACATTTTGCGCTATTTTGGAACTCCCGGGCACGCCAGCCGGATAGAAACGCGAACTGCGGCGTGGACGGGGTTGACGTTGTCCGGCAGTATTCCCGGAGATGAGCAGCACCAAGCAGCAAATCAAGGAAACGCCGCATGTCTGCGCCAAAATCGGCCGGGCGGGTTATAAAACCGCGTTGTTCAGTCGCGGAAATTCTGATATTGCAACGGAAAGTCGGTAATGGTTTTTTTGACAAAGGCAATCGCTTCCTGCAGGTCATCGCGGTTTTTCCCCGAGACACGCACGGCGTCGCCCTGGATACTGGCCTGCACCTTGAGTTTGCTGTCCTTGAGGTGCTTGACGATCTTTTTCGCCAGTTCGATTTCAACGCCGACTTTCACTTCGCAACCGCGCTTGACCTTGTTGCCGCTGACCTTTTCGATTTTGTCGATGATCTCCAGGCACTTGATATCCACGCCGCGTTTGGTCAGCTTGCCGTTCAGGATATCCTGCACCTGATCCAGCTGGAATTCATTGTCGGCCCAGACCGTCAGCTTGAGTTCGGCTTGTTCGACTCGCGCATCCGAGCCCTTGAAATCGAAGCGGGTGCTGACTTCCTTGTTGGTTTGTTCGATGGCATTTTTGACTTCGGTCTTGTCTACTTCTGAAACGATATCGAAGGTTGGCATGGTGTATCTCCTTAATTGGTTGACCACAACACACCGCAACGCGGTTTGTTGCGGCGAAGACTAACCAGCGGCTTGGCTGGCGTTTTTTGCCAGCATAGCCGATTGGCTATGCAAAGCTTACCTTCAGGTCAGTCGGAGCCAAAACTGCAAACGTAATTGATGACTTCGTTGGTTTCGATCACGAAGCGGCTATGCGCTGCTACGGAAAACCGGTCACCCGCGGCATAGGTCTTGAATTCCGGCTCATCGCCGATCTTGACACGGCAGGTACCGGACGTAATTTCCATCAGCTCGGGTGTGCTGACATTGAAAGTCAGGGTGCTGGGCAGGATCACGCCTACCGTCTTGCGGGTGCCATCGGCAAACAGCACCGAGTGTGACACGCATTTCCCGTCGAAGAATACATTGCCCTTTTTTTCCACGGTAACGTTGTTGAATTGCGACATGCTGTTTCCCTTCACTGGGTTTGGTTATTTTGGTGGTTCGTTGGCCTTTACGCCTTTTTGGTAAGCAACATAAATGTAAACGGGGATGCCCAGATCACCAAGCTGCTTTTCGACCAGCGGTTTGACCTCGTCCCAGTCCAGGCCGGTCATACCGCAAGCCAGACGGGGCAATGCAACGCTGCCGACTTTTTCCTGTTGCACAAAATCGCGCAGCGCTTGCAATGAATGATTCACGTGGCTGATTTTGGCGCGCCCGGGCTTGCCGCCGTGATCGTATGAACCTTCATGGGTGAACAGGTTGACAATGTAACGGCCGTCGGGGCTCATCCACGACCATACGCCGCCGGACTTGGGATGTTTGGTCTGGCAGTAGTGGCGGAAGTCCTTGTACATCGCCGGCATGCGCTCGCGCAGCTGCAGCGCCAGGCCGTGGTGAAAGTCGTCGTTGGGCGCGACACCCTGCGCGATGGCTTTCGCACCGCTGTACAGGATGTCTCCGCTCAGTTCGTGAATCACGATCTACCCCTTGGTATATTCCGGTGATTATTTTTTCTTGTGCAGGTTCGCCGCAATGCGCAGGCGCAATGCGTTCAGCTTGATGAAACCCGCCGCGTCTTTCTGGTCGTAGGCGCCCTTGTCGTCCTCGAAGGTCGCGATGGTCGGGTCGAACAGCGAATCGGTCTTCGAATCGCGCCCGACCACGATCACGTTGCCCTTGTACAGCTTGACGCGCACCCAGCCGTTGACGGTCTGCTGGGTATGGTCGATCAGGGTTTGCAGCGTGCGGCGTTCCGGTGACCACCAGTAACCGTTGTAGATCATCGAGGCGTAGCGCGGCATCAGGTCGTCTTTCAGGTGCGCCACTTCGCGGTCCAGCGTGATCGATTCGATCGCGCGGTGCGCCTTGAGCATGATGGTGCCGCCCGGCGTTTCATAGCAGCCGCGCGACTTCATCCCGACATAGCGGTTTTCCACCAGATCGAGGCGGCCGATGCCGTGTTTGCCGCCAATCTGGTTCAGCTTGGACAACACTGCAGCGGGAGACATCCTGTTGCCGTTCAGCGCCACGATGTCGCCTTGGGCGAATTCGAGGTCAAGATACTCTGCGGCATCCGGTGCTTTTTCCGGGGACGCGGTCCAGCGCCACATGCTTTCCTCGGCTTCGGCGGCGGGATCTTCAAGATGGCGGCCTTCATAGGAAATGTGCAGCAGATTGGCGTCCATCGAATACGGCGAGCCGCCTTTCTTGTGCTTCATGTCGATTTCTATGCCGGCCTTTTCGGCATAAGCCATCAGTTTTTCGCGCGACAGCAGGTCCCACTCGCGCCACGGAGCGATGACCTTGATGTTGGGATTCAGCGCATAGGCGCCCAGTTCGAAACGAACCTGGTCGTTGCCCTTGCCGGTCGCGCCGTGCGAAATTGCCTGCGCACCAGTCTTGTTGGCGATCTCGATCAGGCGCTTGGCGATCAGCGGACGCGCGATCGACGTGCCGAGCAGGTATTCACCTTCATAAACGGTGTTGGCGCGGAACATCGGGAACACGAAGTCGCGCACGAACTCTTCGCGCAGGTCGTCGATGAAGATATTTTCCGGCCTGATGCCGGACTTCAGCGCCTTTTGCCGGGCAGGCTCCAGTTCCTCCCCCTGGCCGAGGTCGGCGGTGAAGGTGATCACTTCGCATTGGTAGGTGTCCTGCAGCCACTTCAGGATTACCGAGGTGTCCAGTCCGCCGGAATAGGCGAGTACAACTTTCTTTATCTCAGGCATATTTCATCAACCGGGTTAATCAATCAATAATTCAAAAGCAACGATAAATCCAACGACCACCATGACCGCGAGGCCAAGCAGAAATATGACATCGGCCAGCCGCTCGAATTTTTCCGCCAGAATTGGACGCCTTATGGAAAAATAGGACAGCATCGCACTGGTTAAAAAGAACAGGCTGTCGAGCGCCAGCAAATCGTTCACATGCCTGCTGATGCTGTGCTTCGGGATCAGGTGAGCCAGGCTGATGACCGTCATGCACACCCCGATCATTGTCGCCGATGACGGCAGAATATGATCGGCCAGGCGGCTTTCCTTGCTATGGCCCCCATCGTCATTGGGTTGTGACTCTTCGCTCATACAGATATTGTTCCTGGTAACAAGTGAGACTTCTGAACTTTCGGTGGATTTGACCCGTTCTGGCTATCGCTACGTGCATCAACTTGCTGCGCAAGCAGCCCGTGCACGGATAGACAGAACACCTCGCCTATTGTTCAATTAACTTGTCAATTTACCCAGCAACAAATATTCCATCAGCGCTTTCTGCGCATGCAGTCTGTTTTCAGCTTCGTCCCACACCACACTTTGCGGGCCATCCATCACCCCGGCGGAAACTTCCTCGCCGCGATGCGCGGGCAGGCAGTGCATGAACAGCGCGTCTTTTGCCGCGATGCTCATCATCTCCTCGTCGACCTGCCAGTCGGCAAAGTCCTTCTTGCGTTCCTCGTTTTCCGCCTCGAAACCCATGCTGGTCCACACATCGGTGGTCACCAGGTCGGCTCCGCGCGCGGCCTCCATCGGGTCGGTGAATTCTTCGTAGTGGTCCACGCCGAACAGTCCGGCGCGTTCCGGTTCTACTTCATATCCGGGCGGGGTGGAAACATGCACGTTGAAATTCAGTATCTCCGCCGCCTGTAGCCAGGTATTGCACATGTTGTTGGAATCGCCTATCCAGGCCACGGTCTTGCCCTGTATCGAGCCGCGCTGCTCGATGTAGGTATAGATGTCCGCGAGGATCTGGCACGGATGATATTCGTTGGTCAGGCCGTTGATTACCGGCACGCGCGAATTCGCGGCAAAGCGCTCGATGATGGATTGCTCGAAGGTGCGGATCATCACGATATCGCTCATGCGCGAGATGACCTGTCCGGCATCTTCCACCGGTTCGCCGCGACCCAGTTGGGAATCGCGCGTGTTCAGGTAGATCGCCGAGCCGCCCAGTTGTTGCATGCCGGCCTCGAAAGACAGGCGGGTGCGCGTGCTGGCCTTCTCGAAGATCATCACCAGGGTGCGGTCGGTCAGTGGCCAATGCTGCTGGTAGGACTTGAATTTCTGCTTGATGATGCCGGTGCGCGCGAACAGGTATTCATACTCCTCGCGGGTGAAATCCTTGAATTGCAGGAAATGCCTTACCGGCACCGGCTGGTTTGCTGACATGACTCTATTCCGCTCCGGATTTCAGGAAATCCATTATCAACGGGCACAGGATATCCAGCAGTTGTTGCGCTTCGTCCTGGGTCATGATCAGCGGCGGCAACAAACGTATCACGCTGTCGGCGGTGACGTTGATCAACAATCCTTTTGCCAGTGCCAGTTTGACCAGGTCGCCGCAGGGCCGGTCGAGTTCCACACCTATCATCAATCCCTGGCCGCGTATCTCCCTGACACCGTTCACGCCCTGCAAGGCAGTGGCGAAACCCTGTTTAATGAACCGGCCGAGACTGTCGGCATGCGCCAGCAACTTATCCTGCTCCAGAATATTCAGCGTGGTCAGTCCTGCGGTACAGGCCAGCGGATTGCCGCCGAATGTTGAACCATGATTGCCCGGCTGGAAAATGTCCGCAGCCTTCCCGGCGGCGAGACACGCGCCGACAGGAACCCCTGAACCGAGCCCTTTCGCGACTGTCATCACGTCCGGCAAGATGCCGCTATGCTGGTAGGCGAACCATTGCCCGGTGCGCCCGATGCCGCTTTGCACTTCGTCCAGCATCAGCAGCCAGTTTTGCTCGTTACAGAGTTGCCTCAATTGCTGCAGATACGTGATGTCCGGCGTGCGGATACCCCCTTCACCCTGTATCGGTTCGACGAATACGGCTACCACGCTGCGGTTGTGCTGGGCAACCTGGCAGATCGCCTCCAGGTCGTTGTAAGGAACGCGTACAAAACCCTTCACCAATGGCTCAAACCCGGCCTGCACCTTGCGGTTTCCGGTGGCTGAAAGGGTTGCCAGCGTCCGCCCGTGGAAGGCCTTTTCCATCACGATGATGGCGGGTTCTTGGATACCCTGCTTGTGGCCGTACATGCGCGCCAGTTTGATTGCCGCTTCATTTGCTTCGCAGCCGGAATTGCAGAAGAACACTTCCCGCATGCCGGTCAAGCCGCACAGTTTATCTGCAAGAAGCTCCTGGCCGTTGACCTGATAGACATTGGAACAGTGGATCAATTTGCCGATCTGTTCGCTCAGCGCGGCGGTAAAACGCGGATGCGCGTGCCCCAGCGTATTGACCGCGATTCCCGCCAGACCGTCCAGATAGCGTTTGCCCTCGGTATCCCAAAGCCACGCGCCTTCGCCGTGCGTAAACGCGACGGGAAGGCGGGCATAAGTATTCATTACGTGTGACATAAAATAATGACGGCGGACCAGCCGCCGTTCAGAATGAATCAAAGTGCGTATATTGAGCCAAACTGCCCTCATTAGGCAAGAGAAACCAGCGATATCCCCAAAGCAAACAAGCCGACATTGCTGTCGGCTCGTGCGGTGAATCAAAACGACCAGGCGCGATGCCTGAGCGTTTTAAGCCATAGCCTTGATGGCAGCTGACAAGCGGCTCTTGTGCCGGGCTGCCTTGTTCTTGTGAATAATCTTCTTGTCGGCGATGCTGTCTACCGTGCTGACGGAAGACTGGTAAACGGCCTGTGCGGCGGCCTTGTCGCCGGCTGCAATCGCCTTGCCCACCTTCTTGATCGCGGTGCGCAATTCCGAGCGCAGACCGCTGTTGTGAGCATTCTGTTTGACTGCCTGACGTGCACGCTTGCGGGCTTGTGCGCTATTTGCCATGACTACTCCTTGAAAATTCGGTGAAGCGAAAAGTGAAATTCGGTACGACGAAAGGCGCGCATTCTAGTGACTTGCGCGTATTTTTGCAAATCTTTTTACCGCTTTGCCTCCCGGTCGGGCTGAACCATAGCCGGTGTTATGATACGCATCGTTTTGAATGCCATGCTTTGATGCCGCAATGAATCTACTTAAATCCCTTGCCACGATCAGCAGCCTGACCCTGGTCTCGCGCATACTCGCGTTCGCTCGCGACGTGCTGATCGCCAGGATATTCGGTGCAGGCATGGCGACCGATGCGTTCTTCGTTGCCTTCAAGCTGCCCAACCTGTTGCGCCGGCTGTTTGCGGAGGGCGCTTTCTCGCAGGCATTCGTGCCGATTTTTGGCGAGTACAGGAACCGCCGCGGGCATGAGGAAACGCAATTGCTGGTCGATCATGTCACCACCATGCTGGCGATCATCCTGTTCGCCGTGACGCTGATCGGCATCTTTGCCGCCCCGATACTGGTATTTATCAGTGCGCCCGGCTTCCTCAAGGATACCGCGAAGTTTGACTTGACCGTGCAACTGCTGCGCGTCACCACACCGTATATCTTTTTCATCTCGCTGGTCGCAGTGTCGGCCGGCATCCTCAATACCTATAACAAATTCTGGGTGCCGGCTTTCGCACCCATTTTGCTCAACCTGTGTTTCATCGGTGCCGCGCTGTGGCTTGCGCCGTATTTTCATCCGCCCATCCTGGCGCTGGCCTGGGCTGTGTTTATCGCCGGCGTGGTACAACTGGCGTTCCAGATTCCATTCCTTAAAAAAATCGGCATGCTGCCAAATATCCGCTTCAGTCTTAAGGACGCGGGGATGCGGCGTGTCATCAAACAGATGGGACCGGCGGTATTTGGCGTTTCCATCGGCCAGATCAGCATGCTCATCAACACCATCTTCGCCTCGTTTCTGGTGGCGGGCAGCGTGTCCTGGCTGTATTACGCGGACCGGTTGATGGAATTTCCCTCCGGAATTTTAGGGGTGGCATTGGGTGCGATTCTGCTGCCGTCACTTTCCAAGTGCCATGCGAATAACAACACGACGGAATATTCCAGATTGCTGGATTGGGGCTTGCGCCTGACCATCATGCTGACGCTGCCCGCCGCGCTGGCGCTGGGTATGATCGCGGTGCCCCTGTTGTCCACATTCTTTCAGCGCGGGGCGTTCGATGCACACGATGTACTGATGACCAGTTATGCGCTGATCGGTTACAGCGTCGGGTTGATCGGTTTGATACTGGTGAAAATCCTTGCACCGGGCTTTTATGCAAAGCAGGACATCCGGACCCCGGTGAAAATCGGCATCGTCACGCTGATCGCGACCCAGGCCATGAACGCGCTGTTCGTCGGCTGGATCCACCACGCCGGCCTGGCCCTGTCGATCGGGCTCGGCGCCTGCCTGAATTCCTCGATCCTGTTTTATTACCTGCGCAAAAACGGTATTTACCAGCCCGAGCCGGGCTGGGCGAAATTCTTCCTTAAGGTCGGTATCGCAGTGGCGGCGCTGGGTATCACGTTGTGGTTCGGCATGGGCAGCCAGCAGAGCTGGCTGAGCAGTTCGGGCTGGCCGCGCATCCTGCGCCTGTCCGAACTGGTGGCTGGCGGGGTGCTGGTTTATTTCGCGGTGTTACTTGCACTGGGTTTCCGCCCCCGGGATTTTTCCAAGCACGCGATACACTAACGGCGGTTCTGTCGGATTATTTGTCCGCGAGTATGTGGAACTGCAAATCAAGTTTATCCTGAACCTGCAGCGCGCCGCCAAACACCGAGAGCGGCGTGATGCCAAAGTCGGTTTGCTTGAAAGACATGTTGCCTGCGACTGAAATTCCGTCCGGAACAGACTCGAATTGCGCGGGAACTTCAAAGTTGCGCGTCATGCCATGCAGCGTGATCGTGACCTTCAGCTCCGGACGGCCGGCATCTGCCCGGGCGACATGGATCAGCGCGTAGGGGAAATGTTTCGCGTCCAGTGTTTTGCTCAGCATGTTGTGGCGCGTGCCTTCGATGTCCCGCTGCGAAGGCTGCGTGTCGAAACCCGCTGCGTTGCGCAACCCGGGGTCATCCACGACGAGCGTGTCGAGCGGAACATAAAGGTCGGCCACCCCCTGGCTGGGCGAGACGTAACCGGCCACATCGCGGCTGGCGATTATATGGTCATGTCCCAGGAGTGAAAGCAAGCCGGCGCGGCTAACTTTGATAGTGACGAGCGAATGGGATGAATCTACCCGCAGGATTTTTTTGCCTTGCGCTTCATACTGCCTGTAAACGGCGGCAGGAAAATTATCCGGCACTGCCGGGTTTGCTGTCTGGATCGGTGCAAGGGTAGCGGCTGCACTGATCGCAATCCCGCTAACGAACAGCCCGATCATGGCGGGGATTCGGTTTCCGGTATCAAACCGAACGGACATGTCGGGGGTCACTCGGTCGGGAGCGACGCTTGCATCGCTTTGGCAACTGCTGCCCGGGTCAGGTGCGGGGCGAACAGTTCGATGAAGTCGTAAGTATAACCGCGCAGGTATTCGTTCTTGCGTATCGCGATCCGGGTGGTACTGGGCTTGAACAGGTGTTCCGCATCGATCATGCGCAGCTGTTTGTCGCGTTCCGGGATGAATGCCATCTTCGCCAGTATGCCGATACCCAGACCCAGCTCCACATAGGTCTTGATCACGTCCGCATCGATTGCGGTCAGCGCGATATTTGGCTGAATGCCGGCTGCTGCGAACGCCGCGTTGATCTTGTTGCGACCGGCGAACGCGAAGTCGTAGGTGACGATCGGATATTTTGCGACCTTTGCCAGCGTCAGTTTTTTCTCCGCCAGCAACGGGTGGTTCAGCGGCGCAATCACGCAATGGTTCCATTCATAACAGGGCAGGGTGACGAGTTCGTCGTACAGCGCGAGGCTCTCGGTGGCAATGCCGATGTCCGCTTCGCCGCCCAGCACCTGTTCGGCGATCTGCGTCGGGCTGCCCTGGTGCAGGCCCAGCTTCACCCCGGGATAGAGCCTGATGAACTGCTTGACGGTGGGCGGCAGGGCGTAGCGCGCCTGGGTGTGCGTGGTGGCAATCGTCAGGCTGCCGCTGTTTTTCGAGTGGAATTCCTCCGCGACCTGCTTGAGGTTGCCGGCATCGTGCAGCATGCGCTGCGCGATAGACAACACAGCCTGGCCGGGCTCGGTGATGGCCACGATGCGCTTGCCGTTGCGCACGAAGATCTCGATACCCAATTCCTGTTCCAGCAACCGGATCTGTTTGCTGATGCCGGGCTGCGAGGTATACAGCGCGTTCGCGGCCTCGGAGATATTCAATCCCTGGCGCACGATCTCGTTGAGGAATCTCAGTTGCTGCAGGTTCATGGCATCCGATCAATATAGTAAATGGTTATAAGATACTAACATAAAAGTATTTAAAGGTATAAGGCGCGCGGCCTAGAATCTGCTCCATGAATTCTAACTGGAAATAGCGCATGGACTGGATGTACACATTATCCGGCTTTCTGGTCGGGCTGATCGTCGGCATCACCGGGGTGGGCGGCGGTTCGCTGATGACGCCGCTGCTGGTGCTGCTGTTCGGCGTTTCCCCGGCTACTGCGGTCGGCACCGATCTGCTGTATGCCTCGCTGACCAAGACGCTGGGCGGTTGGGTGCATGCGCGGCGCGGCACGGTGGACTGGAAGATCGTCGGATTGCTCAGTCTGGGCAGCCTGCCCGCCGCGGTGGTCACGATCGCGCTGCTGAAATATCTGGCACTGGATAAAAAGACGTTGAGCGGTCTGGTTACCGGCGTGTTGAGCGTGGCCCTGATACTGACCGCCGCCGCATTGCTGTTAAAAAACAGGATCAAAAAGTTCGCGCAGCGTGAGGATGGCACGGTATTCGAGTTGCATCATCACCATTTGCCGGCTGCAACCATTATCACCGGGGCACTGCTCGGGATCATGGTGACCCTCTCCTCTGTTGGCGCCGGTGCGCTGGGGATGGTGATTTTGCTGTTCTTATATCCGCGACACGTCCCGGCAAAATTGGTTGGCACGGACATCGTGCACGCCGTACCGCTGACTGCGGTTGCCGGGCTCGGTCATCTGGCGCTGGGCACGGTAGACCTGGTATTGCTGGGCAGTCTGCTGCTGGGTTCCTGGCCCGGCATCTATATCGGCAGCCACCTGAGCGCCCGAATGCCGGAGAAGGTATTGCGCCCAGTGCTGGCCACCATGCTGCTGGTCATCGGCTGCAGGATGGTATTCGTATAGCCGGCAAGAAAAGACTCACCAGTGATTTCTTCAAAAATCAGAAGCAAGGAAAAAGCAAATGTACCGTTACGATAAATTCGACCATGAGATCACCGGTCAGCGCCTTGCGCAATTTGCCGACCAGGTGCGCCGGCGCTTGTCCGGTGAACTGACCGAGGACGAATTCCGCATCCTGCGCCTGCACAACGGGTTGTACCTGCAGGTCCATGCCTACATGCTGCGTGTTGCCGTACCTTACGGTTTGCTGAGCGCCGCACAGATGCGCATGCTTGCAGCAATCGCGCGCAAGTACGATCGCGGCTACGGTCATTTTTCCACACGCCAGAATGTCCAGTTCAACTGGATCAGGCTGGAAGATGCGCCGGATATTCTGGCCGACCTGGCCGGCGTGGAGATGCACGCCAACCAGACATCCGGGAATTGCATACGCAATATCACCTGCGACGAGTTTGCCGGGGTGGCGGGCGACGAGATCGTTGATCCGCGGCCCTATGCCGAGATATTGCGCCAATGGAGCACGTTCCATCCGGAGTTCGCCTATTTGCCGCGCAAATTCAAGATCGCGATCACCGGCGCAAGTACGGACCGTGCGGCGACGGCGGTGCACGATATCGGCCTGGCGGCGGTAAAAAATGCACAGGGCGAAGTCGGCTTTCGCGTGCTGGTGGGCGGCGGCCTGGGACGCACGCCCATCCTGGGCACGGAGATTCGCGATTTCGTGCCGTGGCGGCATGTGATCACCTATCTCGAGTCCATCGTGCGCGTATACAACGAATACGGCCGTCGCGACAACCTGTACAAGGCGCGCATCAAGATACTGGTGAAGGCGATCGGTATCGACGAATTCAGGCGCCGCGTGGAAGCGGACTGGCAATACACCAAGGATGGTCCATGCACGATCACGACCGCGGAGTTGAACCGTGTCGCGGCATTTTTTACCGCGCCAGATTATGAGCAACTGCCGGAACACAATGCTGCGATGGCTGCACAAATAAGCGAAAGCCGGGCCTTCTCCAACTGGGTGCAGCGCAACGTCAAGCCGCACAAGGTACCGGGCTATGCGGCAGTGGTGCTGTCGCTGAAGAAAACCGGCATCGCGCCCGGCGATGCAACGGCCGTGCAGATGGACGCGGCGGCAGAACTGGCAGAGCGCTTCAGCTACGGCGAATTGCGCGTCACCCATATGCAGAATCTGGTGCTCGCGGATGTCAAGCAGTCGGACCTGTTCGAGTTGTGGCAAGCCGCCAGGGAATTGGGCATGGCCACGCCCAACATCGGCCTGCTGACCGACATTATCTGCTGCCCGGGCGGGGATTTCTGCTCGCTGGCGAACGCGCGTTCCATCCCGCTGGCCAAGGCGATTGCCGAGCGCTTCGACAACCTCGATTTCCAGCATGACATCGGCGAGATCGAGCTGAACATGTCGGGCTGCATGAATGCCTGCGGACATCATCACGTCGGCAACATCGGGATACTCGGCGTGGATAAGGACGGCGAGGAGTGGTACCAGATTTCGATCGGCGGTGCGCAAGGCAATGACAGCAGCCTGGGCAGGGTGATCGGGCGTTCCTTCACCTTTGCGCAGACACCGGAGGTCATCGGCCGTCTGCTGGAGGTGTTTGTGCGCGAACGTTTTGACGGCGAGCGATTCATCGATACCGTGCACCGTATCGGCCATATTCCGTTCAAGGATCATGTCTATGCGGCGCCGATAACTGACGATGCAGCGCTGGGTGGAGAGAAATACCGTTTGCTGGCAGCGGGCGCGTCCCATGGCACACCTTTATATGCAGCGGGGATTTGAGACATGATCATCAAAAACAAAACGATAGCCGCTGACGAATGGACCGTGCTTCGTCTGGGAGAAAACGACACGCCGAACGGCATTGTTGTGCCAAATGGAAAAATCATCATGCCGTTGAAAGTGTGGCAGGCACAGCGAGATGTTCTGAAAGCGCGCGCCGATCTGGGTGTGTGGCTGGCCGGCGATGAGCGGGCGGATGACTTGAAAAACGATCTGGCAAGGTTTGCGGTAATCGCGGTCGATTTTCCGAAATTTGCCGATGGACGCGGCTATACGATCGCCCGTCATTTGCGCACCAGGCTGGGATATGCCGGCGAATTGCGTGCAATTGGCGACGTGCTGCGCGACCAGATGTTTTACCTGCAGCGGGTCGGTTTCGATGCTTTCGCCACCCGGTCCGACAGGGACATCGGCGAGGCATTGAAGGGGTTGAACGACTTTTCAGTTACCTATCAGGCGTCATCGGACGAAAGATTGCCGTTGTTTCGCCGTGTACAACGCGGAGGTGGATTATGAGTGCATTGGACCAGAAAATTGAACAGGTGCGGACTGTACTTTCCGCAGCAATCCGTGATTTCCCCCCGGTAGTTTTTGCCAACAGCCTGGGCGCGGAAGACATGGTGCTGACCGATATTATTGCCCGTAACCATCTGGACATCGGGATGTTCAGCCTGGATACCGGTCGTCTGCCGCAGGAAACTTATGAACTGATGCAAGTGGTGCGCAACCATTATGCGATTCCGCTACAGGTCTACTTCCCGGACAGTGCGCTGGTCGAAGCCTATGTCGCGCAACATGGCATCAACGGATTTTACAACAGCGTGGAGAATCGCAAAGGTTGCTGCTTCGCGCGCAAGGTTGAACCGTTGCGTCGTGCGCTGGCCGGAAAAGGCGCATGGATCACCGGGATGCGCCGCGATCAGGCGGTGACGCGCGGCACGCTGGCAGTCTCCGCCTGGGATACAGACAACGGCTTGCAGAAATTCAATCCGTTGCTGGACTGGACAAACAAGGACGTGTGGGCATACATCCGCCGGCACGATGTTCCCTACAACAAGCTGCATGACCAGTTCTATCCCAGCCTGGGTTGCGCCCCCTGCACCCGTTCGGTCACGCCGGGCGAGGATATCCGTTCCGGACGCTGGTGGTGGGAAGATCCCAACAGCAAGGAATGCGGCCTGCATGCCAGCCGGGTGATACAGATTGCGCATGGGACCGGCGTTTCGGCGCAGAAATTCACCGAGCAAAGCACGGAGCTGGTCTGAACACTGATTATTGAAACGGAAATATCATGGAACTGATCGAGAAAAACAATATGACTGCACACAGCTTTACCCATCTGGACGCACTGGAAAGCGAATCCATACACATCATGCGCGAGGTCGCGGCAGAGTGCAAAAATCCCGCATTGCTGTTTTCCGGCGGCAAGGATTCCATCGTGATGCTGCGGCTCGCGGAGAAAGCGTTCCGTCCGGCCAAGTTCCCGTTCCCGCTGGTGCATATCGACACCGAACACAATTTTCCCGAGGTCATCGCGTTTCGCGACAAACGTGCCGCCGAGTTGGGCGAACGGCTGATCGTGCGCTCTCTGGAAGGCTCGATCAAAAAAGGCACGGTGGTGCTGAAGAATACACTGCAAAGCCGCAACGTGTTCCAGTCAGTGACGTTGCTGGAGACCATCGCCGAATTCGGCTTCGATGCCTGCATGGGCGGTGCGCGGCGCGACGAGGAAAAGTCGCGCGCCAAGGAACGCATCTTTTCGTTTCGCGACGAGTTCGGCCAGTGGGATCCGAAGAACCAGCGCCCGGAGTTGTGGGACATCTACAACACCCGTGTGCACCCCGGCGAAAACATCCGCGTGTTCCCGATCAGCAACTGGACGGAAATGGACATTTGGCAATACATAGAACGCGAAAAACTGGAGATACCCAGCATCTACTTTGCACATGAACGCGAGGTGATCCAGCGTGCCGGCGGCCTGATGCCGGTGAGCGAACTGGTGCAGCCGCTGCCCGGTGAAACGGTGATCAGGAAGACCGTGCGCTTCCGCACCGTCGGTGATATCACCTGCACCTGCCCGGTGGATTCGCCCGCAGTTAATGCGCTGGAAATCATCGCGGAAACCGCGATCACACGCATCACCGAACGCGGCGCAACGCGCATGGACGATCAGACATCGGACGCCTCGATGGAGTTGCGAAAAAAGGAAGGGTATTTTTAAAATGGGTAACACGACTCAATTACTGAGATTCATCACCGCGGGCAGCGTCGACGATGGCAAGAGTACGCTGATCGGCCGTCTGCTGCATGACTCGAAATCGATCTTCGAGGATCAACTCTCTGCGATTTCAAAAACCAGCGCAAAGCGCGGCATGGCTGCCGTGGATTTCTCGCTGCTGACCGACGGCCTGCAGGCAGAGCGCGAGCAGGGCATCACAATCGATGTGGCTTACCGCTATTTCGCGACACCGAAACGCAAGTTCATCATCGGCGACACGCCAGGCCACGAACAGTACACGCGGAACATGGTGACGGCCGCGAGCACCGCCAACCTGGTGGTGATCCTCGTGGATGCACGCAAGGGCGTGTTGGTGCAGACCCGTCGACACACCTATCTGGCGAGCCTGGTTGGGATTCCGCACATCGTGCTGGCGGTCAACAAGATGGACATGGTCGATTATGCCGAAGCCCGGTTCAGTGAAATCTGCGCGGAGTACCTGAAGTTCGCCGCACAGCTGGGCCTGAACGATATCACCTGCATCCCGCTGTCTGCATTGATGGGTGACATGCTGGTGGATCGCGGCGACAACATGGACTGGTATCAGGGCACGACGCTGATGAACCTGCTGGAAAACATCGTGATTGATTACGACGTGAACACCACCGACTTCCGTTGCCCG
Source organism: Gallionella sp. (assembly GCA_035529955.1). Lineage (GTDB taxonomy): Bacteria > Pseudomonadota > Gammaproteobacteria > Burkholderiales > Gallionellaceae > Gallionella. The sequence continues at coordinate 32,516 of DATKVR010000036.1, read as the reverse complement.
GTGCAGTGGGTGTGCCGTGTCCATGGTAACGACTTTGGTTCCGGCATAACCCGGCGTAGCGGGTTAGTCTCCGCCGAAACCGTTGATCAAGCCAACGGTTTTAGGGGTTTCATGGGGCGCATCGAGGCAGGCGAGATCGCGGTTGGCGAAGAGATCACCGTGCTGCCTTCGGGTCGCAGCACCCGGGTGAAGGAGATCGTGACTTACGACGGCAACCTGCAGCGTGCCTACGCACCACAATCGGTGACCCTGACACTGGAAGACGAGATCGACATTTCACGCGGCGACATGTTCGTGCGAAATGGAGTCATGCCCATCGTTGCGAAACAATTCGCAGCGATGCTGTGCTGGCTGTCCGAAACACCGCTCGACGGGAATCGCAAGTACCTGGTTAAGCACACCACGCGCACCGCGAAGTGCCTGTTCTCGGCGATAGACTACCGCGTCGACGTGAACACGCTGGAACGGCACGCCACCGATACCCTGCACATGAACGACATCGCGCATGTGGCGATCAGGGTGCAGCAGCCGCTGGTGTTCGACAGTTACGCCACCGATCGTGCCACCGGCAGCTTTATCGTGATCGACGAAGCGACCAACAATACGGTTGCGGCGGGGATGATAGCCTGAATCCACAGCGCACAGACATAGCAACCGTGCATCAATCGGCCGGCCTGCCACACGCTTGTCGAACCAGAGGAATATCAGGTGAATTTATATATTCCGGCATCCCCGAAATTGACAGTCATGGCGATTTTTTGCGGGGCCGGTCCGACTTTGGTTTACCGGAGCTGGGGCGCAGCCGGTGGTTTTCGATTTATTTTCTGGTCAAGCAGAAAGCGAAACTAGGTTGGTTTCAGGGGTGTCTTTGGTTTTCTGCCTGGCGATGCCGGGGGAGAATACCCGGCGACTCGGTAAATTGTTCCCTCAGATTTCTTGCCCTTGTGAAACCTGATTGATTTGCACGCCACAATCTCATGGGTGGCAGTAAGCTCAACCAACTGCAAACGCACGGAAGCAAGCGATATGCCGGTAGCCACAGCGATCTCCTTGTCGAGTCGTTCACCATGCATCTTCATGTATTCGAGGATTTCATTCATAAGTGCCGCATGATGACACAATTCGGGCTTTGGTGAATGGTCGGCTTTTGGACCGGTTTGCCGCTGTTCTGCATTCCATCCGCGAACGGCTGTTTTCCCGCTTGCAAGCCGGCGTTCAAAACGGGATTTGCGGAGAGCAGTTATTGCCACTCACCCGAACTTGATTTTCCCCGACACTGATGGCTATGGCCGCCGCTTCATGGATAGCGTTAACTTGAATGTGGCTACCGGATCATCACCCCGATCATGCAGGGTCGCGACGACCAATGCCATTATTTCAACCCGTTCATCCGATGCTGCAGCCCGGGCGACGAGATGCGCAATCTCGTTTCCCTGGGCGCAGGAAAAATCCACGTCGCCTTCGGCGCGCTTGTGAAATTCAGCGCTGAAGTTTCTGAAAATCAGCGATATGTTCTCGGGTTGCTGTTTGATCAGGTGCATGGCCAGTGCACCGACAGCACAGTCTGCACCAACGCCGAGCGCGCCAAAGTACATCGATCCGAGATGATTTCTGGTTCTTCTTCGCAAAGGAATTTTGACCACCGCCCGCTCGTTCGAAATTTCCAGCACGGAAGGCCTGACATAAAGCATCATCGGAATTTTGGCGAAACCAAACAGCCGCAGGCCGAGCGTGGCCATTGCCGTTTCGGGGATCAACTTTCGGGCCCAGTTTCTGATGACAGCTCCGTCGCATGAGTGAAAATAATGACACGCTCACCGTGCCGGCCGGTTAACGGAATTCAGGCACGGTATGCGATTGTCGCATAACTGCCGTCTGTGCTTGAAATTGGGCCGGCAACGGTTGGCGAGTGCCAAGCCCGCTGTTCAAGCTGCGCAACGCCGGCGTAGTGTGCTATCTTTCATCCCATCTGAACTGACGAAGCAAATCCTGATGCCATGAGTTTGTTTGCCCTGATTGCCGCGCTTTTACTGGAACAGCTCCAACCGCTTTCTTCACGCAAGTATCTATATGGCTGGCTGTCCGCCTATGTGCAGTTTTTCCAGCATCATTTCAATGCCGGGCAGCGCAAGCACGGCATGATTGCCTGGCTGGTCGCGGTGCTGCCGCTGTTGGCAGCTGTCATGGCGGTGTATTGGCTGTTGTATCGCGTTCATCCGGTTCTTGCCTGGGCGTTCAACGTGCTGGTACTTTATCTCACCATGGGTTTCAGGCAATTCAGCCATTATTTCACCGATATTCACCTGGCATTGCGGACCGACCGGCTGGACGAGGCGCGCAATCTGCTGTCGCGTTGGCGCGGCAGGCCGTCCCACGAATTGAATGCCGAAGAAGTGGCGCGCGTCACGATCGAACAGGCGCTGATTGCATCTCACCGCTACGTGTTCGGCGTAATCGTATGGTTCGTGCTGTTCAGCGTGCTGGGAATGGGCGGTGCAGCGGGAGCGTTACTTTATCGACTGGCTTTATTTCTTCGCACGCAATGGAATGCCGGGGACAACAGGGTGGAGGGCAGCGCCACGGCGGAAGCATCACCGGAGATTTCCTATCAGGGTGAGCAGCTCGGGCCGGACGAATTTGGCGGCTTCGCGCGAATCACGTTCTACGTCCTGGAATGGTTGCCGGTCCGGTTGACCGCAATGACCTTTGCCGTCGTCGGGGATTTTGAAGACACCGTTTATTGCTGGCGCACCCAGGCGTCAAAATGGCCTGACTACGAAACCGGTATCTTGCTGGCCAGCGGTGCGGGTGCATTGGGGGTGCGTCTGGGTATGCCGATACCGCAGGGCGGTTTGCTGGAGGACAGGGCAGAATTGGGTACGGGCGATGACGCCGATCCGGATTCCATGCAAAGTGCCGTCGGTCTGGTATGGCGTTCGGTGGTGCTCTGGCTGATCATGCTGCTGCTGCTTTCGATGGCCAGTCTGATCGGCTAATCATTCGGCAGGGCAGGATTGATGCAAGTCATTCTGGTCTTGCATAAAAAACTGACTCGCCGGCATAGCGTGGCTCGGTGAACAGCAATAAAGCAAAAGGGCGGGAAACCCGCCCTTTTGCTTTATTGCCCGCTGCTTGATACGCAGGCCTTGCCCGGTCAAAGCGGCAAATTACAGGCTGGAGGCAATGGCTGCGATCGTCACCGACAGCGCGGTCAGCCAACCAAGGTTGCCGATAAATTTGGTGTCATCCTCCGACAGCTTTTCGTGGTTCTTGATTTTGGTGTTGATCCGTTCCAATTCGCTTTGCAATTCTTTCAAGTTCTTTTGCTGGGCCTGCAACTCTTTCAGCTTTTCCTGTTGCACGATTCTCAAGTTTTTGGTGTCCAAGTGGTCTGCCATGACATATCTCTCCTGAAAAGTATATTTATAAAGTTACTAAGCCTGCTCGGCAAATAATACTACATTATAAGAACGAAACAACAGCAAATCGTTTCAAAAGTTTGTGTTTTCGCTCAGCCATAAATAGTGTGTATTAATCAGCGGGGTACAGCTTTGCCACGGGGGTGGGCTTGGGGCGCCAATCCCGATTTTATTGGTCTGCTTTATCCCGGTCGCCAACCGATGCCTGCCCGGATAATGTAGTACCCGCTCCCGCCCCGCAATTCTGCCGGTTTCGCCATCACGTCCGGTTTGGGCGTGGCCGGTAAACAACAAGTGGTTGCCATGCTGCCGTACAATCCACATATGCAGATACAACCCTTTTCCACGCTTACCCCGGATATCGTTCTTGATGCCCTGGACGACATCGGCTTGCATGGCGACGGCCGGTTGCTTGCCCTCAACAGCTATGAAAATCGGGTTTATCAGACGGGTATGGAGGCCGGCCCCCCGCTGATTGCCAAATTTTATCGGCCCGAGCGCTGGTCAGACGCCGAAATTTTGGAAGAACACGCTTTTGTCGCGACACTGGCAGAACGCGAGATTCCGGTCGTGCCGGCACTGGAAGTCAATGGCAACACGTTGCACAATTTCAACGGCTTTCGCTTTTCCGTGTTCACCAGGCACGGAGGCCGCGCTCCCGAGCTGGATGACCGTGATACGCTGGAATGGATGGGGCGTTTCATCGGCCGCATCCATGCCGTCGGCGCGCTGCAATCCTACCGTCATCGCCCCGCGCTGGACATAGAGAGTTTCGGTATGGAGCCGAGCGTGTTCCTGCTGGAACACAACTTCATTCCGGCCGAGTTGGCAGAGGTCTATCGCGGCGTGGTTGCGCAGGCACTGGATGGTGTGAGGCGTTGTTACGGCCGCGCCGGTAACGTAAAAATAATTCGTTTGTATGGCGACTGTCATGCAGGCAATGTGCTGTGGACTGATGCGGGGCCGCACTTCGTTGATTTCGACGACAGCCGCATGGGGCCCGCGATCCAGGATCTGTGGATGCTGCTATCCGGTGAGCGCGCAGACATGGTGCGCCAGTTTGCCGATCTGATGGCAGGGTACGAGGATTTTTTTGATATCAACCCCAGCGAGCTGCATCTGGTCGAAGCACTGCGCACCCTGCGATTGATCCATTACGCCGCATGGATTGCGCGGCGCTGGGATGATCCCGCTTTTACGGTTGCCTTTCCCTGGTTCAATACGCAACGCTACTGGCAGGACCGTATACTGGAATTGCGCGAGCAGATTGCATTGATGGATGAACCGCCCTTATTGGTTTAGGAAAGCGCTGAATGACCGACGAAAACGAAACCATTATCGCCGCCACGCAACGCTGGCTGGAGAAAGCCGTGATCGGCCTCAACCTGTGCCCGTTTGCCAAGGCCGTGCACGTCAAAAACCAGATACGCTACGTGGTCAGCCCGGCGACGTCGCCGGAGGCGTTGCTGGAGGACTTGATGGGCGAGTTGCGCACGCTCCAGGATGCCGATCCGGACAAAATCGACACCACGCTGCTGATCCATCCGTATGTGCTCGGTGATTTTCTGGATTTCAATGATTTTCTGGATAGCGTCGATATCGCGGTTGCGGAGCCGGCGTTCAACGACGAGTTCCAGGTCGCCAGCCTGCATCCGCAGTATCAGTTTGCCGGCACGGCGCCGGACGACATCGAGAATTACCCCAACCGTTCACCTTACCCGACGTTGCACCTGTTGCGCGAAGCAAGCGTGGATCGTGCCGTGGCAGCCTTACCGGATGCCGAGCAGATCGTCGATCACAATGTCGAGACGATGAAGAGGCTGGGGCACGACGGATGGAAGAAGTTGGGGTTGGATGGGGTGTAGACGAGTGTTGTTACTACGCCTTGTTTGCGGCGATTTTCAGGAATAACTCCAGCCTGCGTGCATCGATCTTTCCTTCCGCAACCGCATTGCGCAGCGCGCAGCCCGGTTCATGTCCGTGGCGGCAATCGTGAAAGCGGCATTGGCCGAGATATTGGGCGAACTCGACGAACCCCTGTTCAATTCCGCCGAAGCTCAGATGATGCAGGCCGAATGCCTGTACACCGGGACAGTCGATCAGCTTGCTATTTGAATCTATCGTGTACATGCGCGCATGGGTGGTGGTGTGTTTGCCGGAATCCAGCACCGTGGAGATTTCGCGCGTTGCGGCCTGGGCGTCGGGCAGCAACGCGTTGATCAGCGTGGATTTGCCCATACCGGATTGGCCGACCAGCACGCTGGTGTGCCCGTGCAGAAATGGCCGCAACGCGGATACGTCCCGCCTGGCGCTGAGTTCCAGCACACGATAGCCGATGGCGGAGTAGGCGATGAGCCGTTTGCGCGCGGCAGCCGCGGCATCGGACAGATCGCATTTGTTCAGCACGATCAGCACCTCGAGCTTCTGGTCGAAAGCCGCAACCATGCAGCGCGCCAGCAACTCGTCGCTGAAAGAGGGTTCGGCGGCCACCACCACGATGATCTGCGTGACGTTCGCGGCAATGAGTTTCTCGCGGAAAGCATCGGATCGGTGCAGCAGCGAGCGGCGCGGCGCGATGCGTTCGATTACACCCTGTGCGCCGCTGCCGTCCCCGGTGGAAGCGTTCGCCGTGCGTTTGATTTCGACAATATCACCGCACGCCACCTCGCTTTTTTTGCCGCGGGTCAGGCAGGCCATTTCACCGCCGTCATCGATCCTGACCAGATACTGCCGGCCGAATGCAGCAACGACTTGCCCGTGCAGGAACTCGCTCAAATCTTGAACAGCGCATCCACTTTCGCGGCGCAGATGAAATCGTTTTTCGACAGCCCGTGCACGGAATGGGTGGTGTATTCCACCCGGCAGCTGTTGTAGGTGACGGTGAGTTCGGGATGATGGTCCTCGGTGTGCGACAGCCATGCGAGCGCATTCACGAATGCCATGGTCTGGTAATAGTTCTTGAAATGGTATGTTTTGCTGATCAGGTGATCGTAGCGTCGCCAGCCTTCGATCTTCAGCATCAAACCGTCGGCTTCCGCATTCGAAAGCGGCGGTGTGCCGGCTTCGCAAGGTTCACAGTGCCTGCCGGTCAAGTCACTTGCTTTGCTCATGGCTGCCTCACTTGAATTTGTAGAAGATGTTGAGATAAGCGGCGAGATCCCGCGTTTCCTGCTTCGTGAAATGCGCGTTGACATTGCCGCTGCAGATGCCGATCTGCTCAATCAATCCGGCCGGGGTATTACGCTTGCGATCAATGCGGGTGAATATCTTGTTGCCGTCACCGCCCATGATCTTGTTATGGCATTGGTTGCAATTGTATTGCGCGAACAGTTTTTCCCCGGTCTGGGGATTGCCGTCCGGAAAGGGATTGGCCGATGCGGCAGTTGCGGCGCCCAGCAGCATCATTGCGGGAAAAATCAGGGTTGCGATCATTCTCATGGAAGTTCTCCTTGTGGTAATTCAGATTCAGGTTTGCGCGGATTGCAGCTGGGAAATGCGCACCATGGCCGGGGGGTGCGAATCGTAAAATTTTGAATACAGAGGATCGGGTGTCAGTGTCGCCGCGTTGTCCTGGTACAGTTTGACCAGCGCGCTGACCAGGTCGGCCGCACCGGTCTGCTTTGCGGCATACGCGTCAGCCTCGAATTCATGTTTGCGCGAGTAGGCCGACATGACCGGTCCGAGCAGGAAACTGAAAACCGGCAGCACCATGAAGAGCAGCAGCAGCGCGAGCGCAGTCGACGGTGTGGTAACGCCCAGACCCTGATAGAACCAGGTGGTCTGCATCAGCACACCGAGCAGCCACAGGAACACCAGGCTCAGCGCAAAGGTGAAAATGATGCGTTTCATTACATGGCGGCGTTTGAAATGGCCCAGTTCATGCGCCAGTACCGCCTCGACTTCACTGATGCTCAGGCGTTCCAGCAGGGTGTCGAAGAACACGATGCGCTTGGTTTTGCCGAAGCCGGTGAAGTAGGCGTTGCCGTGCGCGCTGCGTTTCGAGCCGTCCATCACGAACAATCCCTGCGCGGTAAACCCGCAGCGCTTGAGCAGCGACTCGATACGCGCCTTCATCACGTCGTCCTGCAGCGGCGAAAATTTATTGAACAGCGGCGCGATGAATGACGGGTAGATAAACAGGATCAGCAGGTTGAATACCACCCACACTCCCCACACATACAGCCACCAGTAGGTACCCATGCGCCCCATCAGCCACAACACGCCGGACAGCAGCGGCAGGCCGAGGACAGCGCCGATCAGTATTCCTTTCAGCGCGTCCAGCAGGTACAGCTTGAATGTCATTTTATTGAAGCCGAAACGCGCCTCGATGACGAAGGTGCGATAGATATTGAACGGGGCTTCCAGCACAGAATACAGCGCCAGCACCGCGACGATGGCGGCCATGCCTTGCACGATCGGTGTGCTGAACCAGCCGTTGCACTTGTCGGCGATAAACTGGATGCCGCCGCCCAGCGTGAATGCCAGCAGCAACGCGGCGTCGAACAGCGTTCCCAGCATGTCGAATCGCGTCTTTGCCGATGTATAGTCGGCCGCCTTTTGATGCTCGTCTATCCGGACTGTTTCATGGAATGCATCCGGCACAGCGGCACGGTGCGCAGCGATATACGCGAGATGGCGGCGGGCCAGCCACAGCTTGGCCAGGGTGGTCACCGTTACCGCGGCGATGAAGATCAGGGTGAATTGCATTGCAGTCATATGGATTGTTATTTCAGTGTTCGCAACAGGCGTGGTTGTGACACAATACACGTCACACCGTTCAATATCAGCTGCACGAATTATGGCACAAAACCAAAATTACCTTATCTGGATAGACATGGAAATGACCGGCCTGCTGCCGGATACCGACCGCGTGATCGAGGTCGCGCTGGTGATCACCGACAATAATCTGGAAACGATCGCCGAGGCCCCGGTGCTGGTGTTGCATCAGCCGGACAGTGTGCTGGACGGCATGGATGCATGGAACAAATCCACACACGCCAAATCCGGACTGATCGGCAAGGTAAAGGCGTCCACGCTGAATGAGGCCATGGTCGAGGAGCAAATGCTCGAGTTCCTGAAGGAATATGTGCCGACCCGCACCTCCCCGATGTGCGGCAACTCGATCTGCCAGGACAGGCGCTTCCTGGCGCGCTGGATGCCGAAGCTCGAGGATTACTTTCATTACCGGAATCTCGACGTGAGCACCCTCAAGGAACTGGCCAAGCGCTGGAAACCGGACATGGCACAAGGGGTTAAAAAGCACGGCAAGCACGAAGCGCTCGCCGATATCTACGAATCCATCAGCGAGATGAAGCATTACCGGGAACATTTCATCAAGCTTTGAAACGGCGTTGAACAGAATGACTTGTCAGAACGCCAGGTACGATTGGAGGTAACGATGACCAAGACCAAGAATACACCCGTTGCACCAGACCCTTCCGAAGACGACCAGGCTCAGATCGTTGAACGCCCGGACGGCTTTTACTGGCAGGACAGGGAGATCGGGCAGGAGTTCGGCCCTTTTGCCACGCGCGCAGAGGCGGTGCAGGACATGGAAGGGCTGAACGACAACAGTATTGAAGAAGGCGAAACGCTGGAAGATGCTGAAGATGAGATCGGCATCTGCGGCTGGATAGATCCCGAAACCGGTGAACCGGCAGAAGACGTGTCAATCCGCCATAGCGACGATTGACCCCACCGAGCCCCGCGCTACAGAAATTAACGGCTCCAGCTGACGCGCAACAGATTCTGATCCGGGTTGTAGTGAAAATCCAGTTCGCCCTGATAGGCATGGTGCAACGCTTCACCGATACCGCGCGCCAGATGAATGTCGGTGGTGGTCACCAGCGTACCTTCTTTGGTCTTCTCAATGTCCATGATGCGCTGCATCGGGTGTCCCGCCTTTTCTTGGGTTTCCCGGTGCTGTATCAGCTGCATGATTTCCTGTTCGTGCTGGCCGAGAAATTCCCCGCTCAAAATCACGTAGCCCGCCGGGAAACGATCATGCACGCGATGGCAGGCAGGGCAGGTTGTCTGATGCGCGTCCTTGGGTTTTGCCAGCCACTGCCAGCGTCCGGTCTGGAACACCGCGCCGCAGTCCGTGCAGACCGTCGGCTCGGAAAGTTTGCCCCTGGCTTTGTAGCTGTCCATTAGCGTTTCCAGCGGTAACCGGTCGCGGCGGATGGGATGAAAGCCTGCCGGGTGTGTCTGATTGCTCATGATAGTCTCCTGCTGCCAGCGCATCCCCGCACTTTCCCGATACTCCGGGGTGGCGCGGGGCGCTGATTTTTTTTCAGGCGATCGAAACATTGATCGATTTGGCTTTGCTCTTGCCGGATTTCGGTAGCGTGACGTTGATCATGCCATCCTTGAATTCGGCCTTCACCGCGTTCTCGTCGACATCGTCGGGCACACGGAAGCTGCGCAGGAAACTGCCGTAGGAACGTTCGATGCGGTGGAACTTCTTGTCCTTCTCTTCCTTTTCCTGCTTGCGTTCACCGTGCATCGTGATCATGCCGTCTTCGATGGTGACCTTGACGTCTTCCTTGTTCACGCCGGGAATCTCACCCTTGATCATGTATGCCGAGTCTGTTTCGGTGATATCGACGCTAGGCGCCCAGTCGGCCACGGCCAACACATCACGGTCTGCTTCGGCGCGGGCCGGGAATCTCCCGAAGATTCGGTTCAAATGTTTCGAGACATCTTCCAGTTCCACGAATGGATCCCATTTAACTAAATTCATGATAGACCTCCACGATAAAAGTTTAATTGCAAACATTCAGCCGGCATTCGAGAATCTGCTGCTGACACTGACAATATGAACCTGAAATTTCAAAATTCAAGTCATTTATAAATGATGGATTTACTCGGGTATGTGGACCCGGGACGCCTTGTCATGATGGTCCGAGCCATTCGGGGGAAAGCGGGGGGCGTTTCAGTCCGGCAATTGCTGCAGGTCTATGTCGGCTTTCCATAATTGTGAAACCACCAGTCGGGTGGTGTCCGATCTGGCGCTGCTCCAGAAGCGCTGCGTACCCTCACGACTTTCGTCCGACAGCAGGTTGGCGGTTGCCAGCCTGCGCCGCAGTTCGCGTGCGATCGCCGCGGAGGGATCAATGACGGTGACCGTCGTTCCGGCAATCTCCCGGATCAGCGGGGCGAGGAACGGGTAGTGCGTGCAACCCAGCACGAGGGTGTCGGCTTGCTGCGCCAGCAAAGGCAGGATATATCGTTCGAGCAATGCACGGGTTTCGACACCGGACAGGTTGCCCGCTTCAACCTGTTCGACCAGTCCCGGACAGGCCTGCATCAGGATTTTTACCTCGGCGCCGAACCGTTCGTGCAGTTTCGCAAAATTGTCGCTGGTGATCGTCCTGCTGGTGGCCAGCACACCGATCACGCCGGATCGGGTATGCGCGGCGGCTGGTTTGACGGCGGGCTCCATGGCAATGATGGGTAGCGGGAATCTTGCGCGCAGCGCCTTGATCGCCACGCCGGTTGCGGTGTTGCAGGCCACGACGATGGCCTTGGCGTGCTGGCCGACCAGGAATTCGGCAATCGCGATCGATCTTGCCTCGATCACCTGAGGGGGTTTGTCGCCATACGGGGCATGGCCGGAATCGGCCACATAGAGCAGGTCTTCGCCCGGCAGTTCGCGGCGGATCTCGCGCAGTACCGCCAATCCACCCACGCCGGAATCGAAAACACCGATAGGATTTTCAGCTTTCATTTTTTGATTCTGCAATCCCGGTTCAGCGCACGCGCCGGTGTCCCGACTTCGGGTGTTCCGGTTCATGGTGTCCCGATATCTGGCAGGCGCGGCGGTAGGCCAGCAGGGTTTTCTGGGCGCACCCCATTATGCTGTCGCGGGGATAACCACCCGCTTCGTCCTCGGTGCCAAACGGGTACCCTGTCAGCAGTTCCATGCCTTCGCTCGCGTGTTGCGCGGTGTAAATGTGAAATAAACCCTGCTCCACGGCCTCGACGATGCGGTGCTCCAGCATCAGGTGGTGGCGATTGCGGTGCGGGATCAGCACGCCCTGGCTACCGTCCAGTCCGGCTGTCGAGCAAATGCGAAAGTAGCCTTCGATCTTTTCATTGATACCGCCCACCGGCAACACTTCGCCGTGCTGGTTGACCGCGCCGGTCACCGCGATACCCTGCTTGAGCGGCCGGCCGGACAGGGACGAGAGCAACACATAAAGTTCGGCGCAGGAAGCGGAGTCACCCTCGACGCCGTGATATTCCTGTTCGAACACGATGGATGCGTTAAGCGCGAGCGGTGCGTTCTGCGCAAACAGCGCGGACAGATAGTTCTGCAGGATCAGCACGCCCTTGTCGTGGATCGGCCCCGACAGTTCCACCTCGCGTTCGATGTTGAGCAGACCTTCCTCCCCGGCAAAAGTCCGCGCCGTGACGCGCACCGGGAAGCCGAAGCGGTAATCCCCCAGGTCTATCTGGGTCAGCGCATTGAGCTGGCCGGTTTTCTCGCCCTGCAACGTGATCAGCACATCGCCTTCGACGATCGATTGCTGCATGCGCTGGTCGGGATAATCGTGGCGCAAGGTGCGCGCGCGGATTGCCGCCTCGACATCCAGTGTCTCGACTACGGGCGCCTTGGCCAAACGGCCTGCACGGGCGTTGCACAGTGCGGCGCTTTCCATCACCAGTGCCTCGGTGCCGGCGAAGATCGCGCTCTGGCGCGACTGGTCATCCACTTCGCGGTGTCCATCCTCGAGCAGGCGCGCCACGGCGGCGGCGGAAAAATGCGGCAGTCCGAGATCGCGGCAGGTGTGGGCGACGAAGATCGCCGAAGCGTGGCGGGTCTCGGCGCTCGACGAAAAACTCTCGGCAAAGTCCACCTTGACGCGGAAGCGGCGCGCGAACTCCGGATCGCCCTCCTGCAACTCGTAATATTGTTCGCGCGAACCGATCATGATGATCTTGGTCTCGATATCCACCGCTTCCGGCATCAGCGAAACAGCCGCGATCGGCGCGAACGCGGTGCCCGGTTCCTCGATCTGCAGCCTGCCGCTGCGCAGGAAGCGCCGCAGCTTTTCCCACACCAGCGGGTCGGCCAGCAGGTCGCGCAGATGCAGCATCAAAAAGCCGCCGTGTGCGCGGTGCAGGCTGCCGGCGCGGATGCGCGAAAAATCGGTCATCAGCACATCGCTTTCGGTCTGGTATTCGATGCTGCCGAACAGCGAGCGGTACAGGGGGTTATCCTCGACGATCACCGGCGCGCCGTGCAGGCCGTCGTTGTCCACCACCAGATTGACCCGGTAGCGGGACAGAATCGTGGTCAATGCTTCGCGCCTGATTTCCTCATCGCTATCGGAAACCTTGAACAGCTCAAGATTCTCGAGCACATCATGCTCGACTTCATCCAGATATGCGCCGAGCTTGACCGCATCCTTGATCTGCTTTTTCAGTCCGGCACGGATATCCTGAAGTTCGTGTTCCAGCAGCGGCTTCACCACCTGGCGCCGCAACGCTGCCAGCGCCTCGTTCATCACCCGTTCCATCGGCCGGGTCCTGTCGAAATATCGGGCGATCTCGGCGCGCAGCTCCTGCTCGGCCAGCGCGATCTCGGCACGGCGTCCCTTGGGCAAGGCAAGCACTTCGTCCTCGGTGTAGGCGCGTCCTTTTTTTCCGAGCAGCGTGAAAAGAATGTGCCCGGTCTCGCGGTGCATGGTAAAGCTGCGCGCTTCGGCAAACGCCTCGAGTTCCGCGTAGGCCTTGGTTTCTTCCGTCTTGTAGGTTTTTTCGATGCGCTCGCTTTCGGCCTTGAAATCCTGCCCGTCCAGCTGCCGGGGTATTTCCTTCTGCAGCGATTTCGCCAACTGTGCCATGAATTGGCGCAGCAATCGTCCCTGGCCGGCAGGCAGGCGCAGCGCGCGCGGTCTTTCCGGCGCATCGAAGTTGTGCAGGTAGCACAGGTCGGGCGGCACGGCTTTGCTTGCGGCAGTCGTTTGCATTGCCTGTTTGAGCAGCGAAGAACGTCCGCTGCCGACTTCGCCGAGCACGAACAGGTTGTAATCCGGCTGATCCATTCCGAGTCCAAAGCGCGCGGCCGCTTCCGCGCGCGCCTGCCCGATCCATGGCAGGGTTTGTCCCGCCAGTTCGGATGTGTCGGCGAAGCCCAGCGTATCGGGCGCGATGGTGAGGCGGAGTTCGGCGGGGGGCAGCTTCGAGATAGGCATTTTTAATTACTGGGATGCGGTGGATTCCGCCAATTGTAACTCGATAAAAGCAGTTGAAACTTGCAGGAGCGGGTGCTGCGTGTGTTGTTGGGGGCTACAACCACGGCGTACCCCTTGCGGGTGGCTCTTTCAAAGGGTGAGTGCAGTTGCAGGCTGGGTTAACGGTTTTTCGCTTAACCCAAAATCAAAACCGCCGGGGGTTGCCCGGCAGCAAGCTGCATTCTTTTGCTTCGCCAAAATAAAGCAGCCAAAGACAACGAAGTTGCAGTGTAGGCTCACATGCGCAGCATGTTATGCCGGAACTAAAAGGCGACCCCTGTTTGCCGCCCCTGCGGGGTACCCTCGATCAGATGCAAACAAGCGGTGGGCTTGGGCGAGCACTGATGAAACAACTAGCCATTCGACTAAGCTGGCAAACGACGCCAGCCAAGTCGCTGGTTACGTTTGAGCACGTGGCCGCGCAGCGGATCGTGCGAGTTGCGCAATCGGGGGGCACTATACTTCCGTAAGGAACTCGTTTCCCAAATGAAGCTACGCATGCAACTATGAATTCAATCCAAGGGAAGACAACGACATAACCTAGCGCTATGGCTAAGGTGCCATAAGCAAACAAGAAATCCCCATCGATTACGCAAGAAATATCAGACTTGGCGAACATAAAGAATTTTGAAGGATACATGTGCAAAATATTGGATGATTCTATGACAGGCACGATACTGCTTCATCTTCCCGTGCAATATTCACCTCACCTGCCTGCCGAGTATTCACAGATCCAATTATCCTGCCGTTCAAAATCAGAGTACCGCCATGTCTACTACTGCCAGCCATACCGTTTTATATAATATCCCTTCATGGCCTGGGTTAACGCCATATAACTGAGCAGGATGACGAGTAGCCAGGGGAAGAACATCAATGGCAACGCCTCAAGCTTGAAGTAATAAGCTAACCCGTACATTGGCAGGAAGATGCCCGCCGCCATCACAAGCGAAGTCATCAGCAGTAATGCGATCGACGCGCGGCTTTGAATGAAGGCAATCTTCTGGGTGCGGATCATGTGCACGATCAGGGTCTGCGACAACAGCCCTTCGATAAACCAGCCAGACTGGAAAAGCGACTGGTGTTCGGGAGAATTGGCCTTGAATACGAACCACATCAGGCAAAAGGTCGTGATGTCAAAGATCGAACTGATGGGGCCGAAATAAACCATGAAGCGTCCAAGGTCTTCGGGCTTCCAACGTTGCGGCAATTTCATCTGCTCCGCATCCACGTTGTCCCATGGAATGGCGATCTGCGATATGTCATATAGCAGGTTTTGCGTCAGCAGCTGCAGCGGCAGCATCGGCAGGAAGGGCAGAAAGGCGCTTGCCACCAGCACCGAGAACACGTTGCCGAAGTTGGAGCTGGCTGCCATCTTGATGTACTTGAGCATGTTGGCAAAGGTTTTGCGGCCCTCCAGCACGCCTTCTTCCAGTACCATCAGGCTCTTTTCCAGCAGGATGATGTCGGCGGCCTCTTTGGCGATATCCACTGCGGTATCCACCGAAATACCGATGTCCGCGGCACGCAGCGCGGGGGCATCGTTAATGCCGTCACCCATGAAGCCAACAATGTGTCCATTGTTGCGCAGGGCACGCACGATACGTTCCTTGTGCATCGGAGTCAGCTTGGCAAATACATTCGATGTTTCGACCGCCTGAGCCAGTTGCCCCTCATCCATTGATTCAATGTCCGCACCGCGTACCAACCCCGTTATCTTCAAACCAACCTGGTTACAAATTTTTGTTGTGACCAGTTCGTTGTCGCCCGTCAATACCTTGACGGCTATGCCGTGTTCCCGCAGCGCATTGAGCGCGGGTTCGGTGGTTTCCTTGGGCGGATCGAGAAAGGCGATGTAGCCGATCAGGCTCAGTCCTGATTCGTCGGCTACGCTATATATTTCCTTATCCGGCGTCATTTCTTTCGCCGCCACCGCGACCACCCGCAACCCTTCCTCGTTGAGTGAAGCGGTCACATTCTGCATTCTCGCAAGCAGTTCAGGGGTAAGAGACTGTACTGCCTCGCCATGCTGGACGCGGGTGCAGACCGACAGAATTTCTTCCACTGCGCCTTTGCAGACCAGCAAGTGATGGGTATCCTTTTCGGCAACCACAACCGACATGCGGCGACGCTGGAAATCGAACGGAACCTCATCCACTTTGCGAAAGTTGGCAGCAGGGTTGAGTTCGGAATGCACATCGGCATGCTCCAGCACGGCAACGTCCAGCAGATTCTTCAGCCCGGTCTGGTAATAGCTGTTCAGGTAGGCATATTCCAGCACCTGCTCGGATTCTTCGCCGAACACGTCGGTGTGGCGTTCCAGAAAAATCTTGTCCTGGGTCAGCGTGCCTGTCTTGTCGGTGCACAGCACATCCATCGCACCGAAGTTCTGGATGGCGTCCAAGCGCTTTACGATGACCTTCTTGCGCGACAGAGACACCGCGCCCTTGGCCAGCGTGGTGGTCACGATCATCGGCAGCATTTCCGGGGTCAGACCTATTGCGACGGACACAGCAAAGAGAAAGGCTTCCAGCCAGTCGCCCTTGGTGAAGCCATTGATGAGAAACACGACCGGTGTCATCACCATCATGAAACGCATCATCAGCCAGCTCACCTTGTTGACCCCGGCCTGGAATGCGGTTGGTGCGCGATTGGTTGCCGTGACCCGTGCTGCCAGCGTACCGAAATAGGTGCGATTCCCGGTCGTGACAACAATGGCGCGGCCGGTGCCACTGACCACGTTGGTGCCCATGAAGCCGATGTTATCAAACTCGATCGGATTGCTGGTCGAGCCATGCCGGTTGAGGGAAAATTTTTCCACCGGCATCGATTCTCCCGTCATGGCAGACTGGCTGATGAACAAGTCCTTGGAAGACAGTATGCGCACGTCGGCGGGGATCATGTCGCCGGCCGAGAGCTGTATCAAGTCGCCGGGCACCAGCAGCTTGATCGGCAACTCCACGCGTTTGGCGTCTTTCGTATGTATCCTCACACCGAAATACTTGATTGCATCGGGCGCGGCATTTTCAGAGGGGTCACGCCGTATGACCGTGGCGGTGTTGCTGACCATTTCGCTAAGCTTGTCGGCGGCTTTGTTGGAGCGGGCTTCCTGAATAAAGCGCAGCATGGTCGAGATTACAACCATCGTCGAAATGACGAGGCTTCCGATATGATCATCGGTGTAATAGGAAATGACGGCCAGCAGGCTGAGCAGCAGGTTGAACGGATTCTTGTAGCAATACCAGAGATGCGTCCACCAGCGGGGCGGCTTCTCCTGAGCAATTTCATTCAGCCCGATGCGATCACGGATAAATTCCGCCTCGGTTTCGGTTAAGCCGTCTGTATGGCTGTCCAATTCCTTCAGCAGTTCATCGGGATCGTTATTGGCTGCAGCAACCAGTTTTTGTACCAGTGAAGAGGGAATATCCCCAGTGTTCCTCGGTACCTTGACCAGATCAAGGAACGCAAAGCGGCGGAAATGTCGGCTCAAGCCGCGCGTACGCACGAATCCGATGAAATATTCTTTCAGAAAATTGATTTGCATCTGATCACACTCACAAATATGTTGCTAAAACTCCGCATGCCCACAAACTCCAAAAATCGAGACCGGCCCCCGGTCCCGGTTATATGCAGGATTAATGACGTACCGATAGTCCAGAGTGAGCATCAAATGATCAACCGCATGCACGGAATATGAATAGCAGGTTGCGATGATCTTCTCCGAACCATAATGGGGAAGCTGTACTGCAAGCGTTCTGAGGTGTTCAGCTTGTCGCAGCACGTTACATTCTGTCGTTGAATAAAAAATTATTGAGATGATACTAAAATCTGATGACGGAAATGTTGCTATCTGCGAACGTCCGGCGTATGGCATGCAGCTGCCTGTCGAGGCTTGTAATAGCCTACCGGAAAGCTGCACTTGGCGCTTTGGATTCTGCCCGCGCGGTCGTTTTGTTTGGTGGGCAACAGGTTGCCCACCTGTTTTTCGGTTTTAGTTTCTGCTTTCTATCCCCTGAGCGCCGCCGAGTGGCGGAGGCTGGTCGGGGGTAGTCGGCGAGGACTGGTGAAACAACTAGCCATTCGACTAAGCTGGCAAACAACGCCAGCCAAGTCGCTGGTTATGTTTGAGCGCGTAGCGCGAGTTCCGCAACCGCCTGGCCGGTCGAGCAACCCAGGGAACCGCGAAGCGGCGGCAAACCCGGGAGCGATTTCTTTGGGTTACCTTTCTTGGCAAGACAAGAAAGGTAACTGGCGTGCGGGGCCACACCCCGCGACTTTTCTTTTGGTTATTTTTGGCTCCGACATAACCTGAAGGTTAGTCTACGCCGCAACTACGTTGTCTTGGCAGGACAGGAAAAGTGACTGATGAAACTACTAGCCATCTGACTAACCCGGCAAGCGACGCCGGGTAAGTCATTGGTTATAGCTGCCGGGCTGCCCCAGGCGGTTTTGGTGTCGGGTTGCGCGTTGCAATCGATCCAACTTACTTCTTCGCGCCCATCGCCAGCGCGCGCAACCTGCCTTGTTCCAGCTCCGCCGCATCCGGCTCGATCAGCCAGCCGTGCAGGTTGTCCATCACCAGATCGGTCAGCGCGTGCATCCAGTCGTTGCGTTCGTTCAGGCAGGGGATGTAGTGGTATTCGCCGCCGCCGGCGCGCCGGAAATCATTCTTGCCTTCCATCGCGATTTCCTCCAGCGTTTCCAGGCAATCGGCGACGAAGCCGGGGCAGACCACGTCCACGCGTTTGGTTTTTTGCTTGCCGAGTTCGACCAGTGTGGCGGTGGTATAGGGCTTGATCCATTCCGCCTTGCCAAAGCGCGACTGGAAGCTGACCGTGTATTGTTCTTGCTTGAGGCCAAGTTCCTGTGCCAGCAGGCGTCCGGTCTTGTGGCATTCGCAGTGGTAAAAGTCGCCTTTGTCCAGGGTGTATTGGGGTACGCCGTGGAAGCTCATTACCAGTTTTTCCGGGCGGCCGTTTTTCATCCAGTAGTCATTGATGTTGCCGGCCAATGCCTTGATGTAGCCGGGGTGGTCGTGAAAACTCCGGATCGTTCGTATTGCCGGCATGCTGCGCATTTTCTGCATCGCGCCGAAGACCAGATCAAACACGGTGGCGGTGGAACTGGCCGCGTATTGCGGATACATCGGCACGACCAGGATGCGCCGGCAATTCTGTTCCCTGAGTTTCTGCATCGCACCGGCAATGGACGGTTTGCCGTAACTCATCGCGTAATCCACCACGAACGGCGCTCTGGTGCGCTGGCTCAGGTAGCCTTGCAACAGCGCAGTCTGCTTTGCGGTGTGGACGCGCAACGGGGATCCTTCCGGCATCCAGATCAATGCATACTTCGCGGCGGATTTTTTCGGGCGGATGTTGAGGATGATGCCATTGAGGATCAGCCACCATATCGCCCTGGGTATTTCCACCACGCGCGGATCGCTGAGGAATTCTTTCAGGTAGGGACGAACCGCACTGGCTGTCGGCGCATCGGGCGTGCCGAGGTTGACCAGCAGGATGCCGGTCTTGGCCGGTGTGCCGTGCGCAAATGAAGGTTCAGTCTGGTAGCTCATTGATACGCTTCCTTGAAGTTGCCGGGTCTAATGCTGGGAAAGCGCGTTGCCGAGCAGGCGCGCGGTGATGTCCACGATCGGAATGACGCGCTCATAGTCCATGCGTTTCGGGCCGACCACGGCGAGCGTGCCGACGACCCGTCCATCCGCGGAGTACGGGGCGGTGATCACGCTGCACTCGTCCAGCGAGGCCAGCCCGGATTCGCTGCCGACAAAAATATGGATACCCTGTCCGTGGCGGCCCGCTTCGAGCAGTTGCAGCAGCTCGGTTTTTTTCTCGAACAGGCTGAACAGTCCGCGCAGGCGGTTCATGTCTGCGGACAGGTCCTCGACATCCAGCAGATTGTGTTCGCCGCTGATGACATAGTCCCCGGCCTGTTTTGCCTCTGCCGCATCGCCCACGGCCAGTGCCGCGGCCATCAGCGCGCTCATGTCCTGGTGCAGTTGCTGCAATTCGCCGCGCAGCCGGTCGCGGATCTGCGAAAAGCTGCAACCGATATAGTTCTGGTTGAGGAAATTGCCCGCCTCGGTGAGTTGCGATTGGGTGTAATCGCGTTCCAGCGACAGCACGCGGTTCTCGACCTCGCCGTCCGGCATCACGATGATCAGCAGCACCCGTTTTTCACCCAGGCGCAGAAATTCGATCTGGCGCACCGTGATCGCGCTGCGTTTCACCGTGGCGACCACGCCCGCGAAGTGCGTCAGTTCGGAGAGTATGTTCGAGGCTTGCGCGATCAGCCGCGACGGGTTGTCAGGCTGCAATTTGTATTCCATCTGGCGCACGTGCTCGCTGTCCAGGGGTTTGGTGGTCAACATGGTGTCGATAAACAAGCGATAGGCCAAAGCAGTCGGGATACGGCCCGCCGAAGTGTGCGGGCTGCTGACCAGACCGATGTCTTCCAGTTCGGACATCACGTTGCGGATGGTTGCCGAGCTGACCTCCAGCCCGGAATGCTGGAGCAGTGCGCGCGAACCGACCGGTTGGCCGTCGCTGATGTAGCGTGCCACCAGGGTTTTGAGCAGGATTTGGGCGCGTTCGTTGAGCATGGGCGGATTCTACCATTGGCAGCGCGATGCTCAACCCGTCTTTGCGGCTACAGTGGGGATGACTATTGGGCGGTACCGGTATGGGTACATCACTCAGGCGGGCATTTCCGACCAAAACTAGCACAAAATTACGTATTGGTGTGCGCGATATGTTTTTTTTAAAATTGAACTTTGGGTATTTGCGGCTATCAAGGAAGCCCCACTTACAGAAGGGAGTTATGGATGTTGCGCACAATTTTTTCATTTGGCCTGGCAATCGGATTCTGCAGCCTGGCCGTAAACACGGCTTACGCGGAAACCCCAGGCGACATACTGGCGGCTCTAAAAATAGAGGCATCGTCCACGCCGGGCTTTCAGGGATTCTCGGCCGCGCGCGGAAAGAGTTTCTACCGCAACAAGGAAAAACATGATCTGAGTTGTTCTTCCTGCCATACCGACAATCCCGCGGCAGAGGGCAAACATGCCGAGACCGGCAAGCTCATCAAGCCGTTTGCTCCGGCTGCCAATCCGGAGCGGTTCACCGACATGAAAAAAGTAAACAAATGGTTCCGGCGCAATTGCAACGATGTGCTCGACCGGGAATGCACCGCGCAGGAAAAGGGCGACCTGCTCACCTACCTGCTTACCGTAACGAAATAGGGACTCATGATGATCAATACAAGAAAGTTTTCCCGTGCGCTCGCCATGGGCGTGATGGTGATGGTGGCAATGATGTATGTTGCCCACGTTTCAAATGCCCGTGCTGACGATGACGATGACGAAGACACCGGGCACCGGCCGGCGATCGTTGATGCAAAATGGGCCTCGGAATGCAGCGCCTGCCACGTGGCCTATCCGGCACGCTACCTTCCCGCCGACTCATGGCGCGCGATCATGGCCGGGCTGGACAAACATTTCGGCAGCAACGCCAGTCTCGATCCCGCAACCGCGAGGGAAATAACGGCTTATCTGGAAAAGAATGCCAGCACCAGAAGGCATCATGCGGGCAAACCGGTGTTGCGCATCACCGAAACCCGCTGGTGGAGGTCGGAGCACCGGGAAATCGCCGCGCGCCACTGGAAAAACCCCAAGGTCAAGAGCCGCGCAGATTGCGAAGCATGCCATACCACCGCTGATAAGGGAGATTTCAGCGAACGGCATGTCAAATTTCCCCGTTAGAAAGCACACACCATGACTCAACGTATCCTGGTCTGGGACGTACCCACGCGGGTTTTTCACTGGCTGCAGGCGCTGGCTTTCGGCGGCGCGTACCTGCTGGCATTTTCGGAGCGTTTTCGCGATTATCATGATACGTTCGGCTATATCCTGCTGGGTTTGCTGGTGTTCAGGTTGTTGTGGGGTTTTGTCGGCACCGGCTATGCGCGGTTCAGTTCATTCCTGTTCAACCCGCGTGAAACCGTGGCCTATATGCGTTCGATGTTCAAAGGCAAGCCGGGTCATTATCTGGGTCACAATCCGGTCGGAAGTTTGTCAGTGTGGCTGCTGATGGGGCTGGGATTGTTTATTTGCGTGACCGGGGCGATGTCGCTGCAGGATAATGCGAGTGACCAGGTTATTTATCTGCACGGGCTGGCGACAAAATTCATGCTGGGTGTGATTTTCCTGCACTTGGCCGGCGTGTTGCTGAGCAGCATCCTGCATCGCGAAAACCTGGTGCGTTCGATGGTTACCGGATACAAATCCGCACGGACGGGGGAAGGTATTCGGCATGCCTATCCCTGGGTGGGGATGCTGATGGTGTTGGCTGTTGTGATATTCTGGTTCACCTATGCGCACAAACCGCTTGGATAATACCGGCATGTAAGCCGGATGGTTTGTGCCAGGGAGAACAACCAGCTTTAAAGGGGGATGGATGGAATACAGCATCAAGGTTGTCATTGCGGTTGCCGGGATATGTCTTGCGATCTTTTCAGGGGGGGTGTACGCGGATACCGCGGCTGGAAATGCTGTGCTGCCGCCGGCCGCCGGTTTTTATTCCAATAATGCCCAGTTTTTGCGATCTGGCCAGTTGAATTCATCGAGCTATTTGCTGGCTGCGAATGATGGCAATCCCGCCCAGAGCCAGGCCGGCGTGACGCCGGATGCGCAGGCAATGAAATTCGAACCGCCGCTGATCTCGGAAAGAAAAGTGCACCAATATCTGGGTTTGGGGACCGTGCTGTTCGCAGGATTGACGATGCTCGCCGCACCGGGAGAATCAGAAGGTGCGGTACAGACTGCGCCGAGACAGACATCGGGTACCACCCACACCCGGCTGGCCCGCACTACCGCAGCCCTTGCCGCCGCCACGGTGATAACCGGGCTGCTGTTTCACTGGAATGACTTCCACCTGGATGACGGTTTCTCCGACCCGGACAATCAGCATGTAATGCTGGCTGGTACGGGTGCAATGCTGATGCTGTATGCGGTAAACAAGTCGGCAAAATCCTCGGTGCCAACCAGTCATGCGGGCATCGCCGAACTTGGCGCGGCGTTGATGCTGGTCGGTATCAAATTGACCTGGTAACGGGGGCGCGATGATGCATAGAAAATGGAAAATCACCGCATTGCTGGCGCTTGTTCTGTCGATGGGCTGCGGCGGTGCAGGTGCTGCAGAATTCTCACTGAATAATAATGACTTCCTGAACTGGTTGTTTGATTTTCAGCGCACCAACGGCGTGAAACCGGTTACCGACAAGCAATACCAGGAAGAGTGCGGTGCGTGCCACTTTGCCTATCAGCCCGGGTTGTTGCCGGCAAAATCCTGGGAGGCGCTGCTGACTGACCGGGCATTGCGCGATCATTTCGGGGTCAACGCCGAGCTCGATGACGATACGCTGAAAGTTATCCGCGATTACGCAATCAGCAATTCAGCGGAAAAGTCATGGTACAAACGGTCGCGCAAGATCGCGGCTGCCACCGAGCACGGCCCGACGCCGCTGCGTATCACCGGGCTGCGCTATATTGTCCGCACCCATCACGATATTCCGGAAAAAATGATCACGGGCAACAAGGATGTGAAGTCGCTGAGCTTCTGCGACAAGTGCCACACCCAGGCCGCGAAGGGCATCTATGACGCGGATACCGTGAATATCCCGCACTATCCGAACTGGGATGGCTGGTTCAACAAGCCGTAGTCCGTTCCGTAACGCCACCGGCAGTCGGCTATCCTGACGGTTCATCGCTTTTTAATTTTCGATCCGCACGCCGCCAGATACAGCAACACACAAGGACTGGCAAAGGATGAGGCAGGAATGTACCGGGCATAGTGGGCCCGATACAACGGAAGTTATAACGCATCAGATGGCTATGGGCCTGCCGCCGAAATTGAATTTATTGCTGATGCTCCGAATATGAGTGATTCCAGCCATTTTTATCGCGACCTGCCGGTGCTCGAGTCATTCCTGGATGCGGTCGAGGTCGGGCGGCATGTGTCTGTTCCCGGGGACTGGTGGGTCGTGATTGCCGATGTGGCCGGCTCGACAAAAGCCATCCAGGACGGGGATTACAAGAAGGTCAATACCGTCGGTGTGGCCTGTATCGCGGCCGTGGTCAATGTGGACCGCAGCATCGATATCCCGTTTGCATTCGGCGGTGACGGCGCAACTTTTGCCGTTCCGGACAGGTTCCTGGCACGCATCATCCCTGCCTTGCGCGGTGCGCAAAAACTGTCACGCCTCGGTTTTGGTCTTGATCTGCGTGTGGGCCTGGTGCGGGTTAGTGATCTGGCGCGGCAGGATTTCTGGGTGGATCTGGCAAAAGTTCGCGTTTCTCCCCACATGACGCAGTCGGCCCTGTCCGGACGCGGCTGGAGCGAAGCAGAAAGACGCGTCAAGACACCGGGTGCCGAGGGTGTCCTGATGGTGCGGGAAGATGAAGGTCCGGCTGAAGCGAATTTTGAAGGTTTCGAATGCCGCTGGAAGAATGTTCCCAACTTCAACGGGCACAAACTTTCCCTGCTGGTGAGCGCGATGTCGGGTGAACCCAGCGTCAATCACGATATTTATCAGGCTGTCTCGGAGAAAATCCATGCCATCTACGGAGAGGTGGAAAGCTATCACCCTTTAAGGCCCGATCGCATGCGCATGGCCTTGAGTCCGCGGTCATTAAGCCATGAGTGGCGTGTCAGGAGCGGAAATTTGTCCTGGATTAAACGGTTGGGTTATTTCGTTAATATGCTGTTTCTGAATCTGGCGGGCATGTATCTGTTCATGCGCAACATCGATACCGGGAAAGTGGAATGGAGCCACTACCGCAACGACATGGTCGACAATAGCGACTTCCGCAAGTTTGACGGCGTGTTGCGCATGGTCATGGATGGAAATGACACACAGGCTGCGGAACTGGAACAATATCTTCAGTCACAATTCCTTGCCGGCCGGCTGGTGTACGGAATGTATAAATCGCGGGCGGCGCTGGTGACTTGCCTGGTGCAATCCTACAACGGCAATCATATGCATTTCGTGGATGGCAGCGATGGGGGTTATGCGCTGGCTGCACAAGGACTCAAGCAACAACTGAAATCATTGCGGACAAAAAATACCATCGCCGATACGGCGGTTTCACCGCCCCGGTTACCCTGATGATAATCGGGGGCATGCCACCCGCCTTGGCGTCCGGTACTCATGGTTTGCTGACTAACGCAGCCAGTTCCAGTTCGCTGAATCCCGCCGCGCGCCGCGCTTCCAGATTGAACGGACCGCGCATTACCGGTGCCCGGTATTCCGCGGCGAGGCGCGCATAGGTTGCGACCGGTTCCAGGCCGCGTTGCTCGCACAGCCAGTTGTACCAGCGGTTGCCGATCGCGACATGGCCGATCTCGTCGCGCAGGATGATATCCAGTATCTTTGCGGCGGCCAGATCTCCGGCCTGCGCAAGCTTGGCGCGAACCTGCGGCGTGGCATCCAGCCCGCGCGCTTCCATGGTGCGCGGCACCAGCGCGATGCGCGCGAGGATGTCGTGTTGCGTTTTCGCGGCCATCTCCCACAGGCTGTTGTGCGCGGGGAAATCACCGTACGCGTATCCCAGGCTTTGCAAGTGCCCGCACAGCAGCGAGAAATGCAGGGCCTCTTCATCCGCAACTTTCAACCAGTCGGCGTAATACTCGTGCGGCATATCGGCGAACCGCCAGACGGCATCCAGCGCCAGGTTGATCGCATTGAACTCGATATGCGCCAGCGCGTGTATCAATATGGCGCGGCCTTCCGGCGTGATCATCAAGCGGCGCCTGACCGACAGCGGCGACACCAGCTCCGGCTTGTCCGGCCTGCCGGGTATGGGCAGTTGAGATGTCAACAGGGTAGAGGCATCCAGGTCGATTTCACCCGCTCCCCACGATTTTGCCAGCCGACGCACGCCTTCGGCCTTGCGTAGCGCATCGCATTCGCCCAGCCAGAACAGTGCCGCATTCCGCAACGCTGGAGCGGGGTGCAATTGTGCCGGGGGTGTGGTCTCGCGATTCGGGGATGAAATTTTCACGGTATATGTCGGCTCTGCGTCAATCGGAATAGACAGACAAGTTTATACCACCCACTGACGGACTTATCGTTGCCTGGGCGATATAATGCATACCGATTGTCATCCATCCCCACTTGAGCACCATGATCCGTTTGCGAATAATTACCTTTGCCGGTTTGCTTGCCGCAATCCAGTTTGCCGGCTCGACCGCCGGCGCAGCCGAGTCCGCCGGAATGATCAGGCAGTCCAAAGCCGGCGGCGACCCGGTCGCGGGCAAGACCGAATCCGGCTTTTGTCAGGGTTGCCATGGCGTGCAAGGCATCAGTTTCGTGGATTTGATACCCAATCTCGCCGGCCAATCTGCGCCGTATACCGCAAAGCAGCTGCGCGATTTTCAGTCCGGTGCGCGCACTCACCAGATCATGAGCGCATTATCGAACTCGATCAGTGCAACCGAGGTGGCCGATATCTCGGCCTATTTTGCCGGCATGAACAAGATGCAGGGGGACGGAAGCGGAGACAATCCGGTCGCGGAGAAATTATTCCGCAATGGTGACCCGGCCAGGGATATTCCGGCATGCGCAAGTTGCCACGGGTTAAACGGCAAGGAACCGGTCAGCGCGACCTACCCGGTGATCGGCGGTCAGCACGGGGAATACCTGCGGGTCCAACTGTTCCACTTTCGCGGCGGCGAGCGCAGCAACAGCCCGGACGGCATGATGAGCCGGGCTGCAAAAAACCTGACCAATGCCGAGATCGGATCGTTGTCGGATTATCTCTCGGGTTTATAACTTGCCCGGTTTATAGCCTGGCAGGCTGGCCGAATCGTACTTCGATCGGGCCGGCTAAAAGGGCGGCAACACGAATTCCTGTTCGCGGAACAGGCGCAGGCAGGTATCGACGACGTCAGGGTCATAAGCACTACCGCGGCCGCGCTCCAGTTCAGCCAGTGCCTTGTCGATGCCCAGTCCGGGCCGGTAGGGGCGATGCGAGGCCATCGCCTCGACCACGTCGGCCACCGCCATGATGCGCGACTCCAGCAGGATCTCGTCGCCCTTCAGCTTGTTCGGATAGCCGCTGCCGTCCATGCGCTCGTGGTGTTGCAGTGCAATGATTGCGACCGGCCAGGGAAATTCCACTTGCTTCAACACGTCATAGCTGGCCTGCGCATGTCCCTGCACCAGCGCGTATTCGGTTGCATTGAGCCGGCCGGGCTTGACCAGGATCTCTGACGGGATACTGATCTTGCCGATATCGTGCAGGAAACCCGCGACCCTGATCCCTTCAATGCGTTGTTCGTCCAGTCCCATTTCGGTCGCAATCGCGACCGCGATATCCGAGACGCGACGCTCATGGCCGGCCGTATAGGGGTCGCGCATCTCGGAAAGGCTGGTTGCCAGTTGCACCGAGCTCAGGAAGGTGGACTTGAGCTGGGCGACATAGTTTTGAATGCGTTCCTCGTCGCGTTTCTTATCCGAGATATCCTGAATAAGGCCGATCACCGCAGGCTTGCCATGATAGACAGCGTAAGACGCATTCGCGCCTACCGTGATCAGATAACCTTTCTTGTGAATGACACGAAATTCCAGAGTGACACTCGATGCTGCTTTATCAAGGAGCTTTCGTATGTTTCCGATAATCTTGCCGTAATCGGCATCGAGGATAAATTGTTTGAGGTCTTTTCCGATCATGTCGCTTACGGAATCCAGTCCGATAATTTCCGCGGCGCGCGGATTCACATAGGAAAACCTGCCGTCCTGGATGATGTAGATGCCGGCGAGCGACTGCTCGACCAGGCCGCGGAAACGCTGTTCCGAATCGGCAAGCTGCTGGCTTGCTTTCCTGCTTTCGGTAACATCGCGTAAATATACGACGCGCCCATAATGTTGACCATCTTTGCCGTTGATCGGAGCGGTATACCGGTCGATGATACGTCCGTCCTTCAGTTTTATATCGTCGTTGCTCTTTAATTCATGGTTCGCGTACAGGTATTGGACCTTTGCAACAAATGCTTCGGTATCCTCGACTTGCGCGGCAACGAATTGAAGTACCGGAGCGTCTTCATGCATGCTGACCAGTTGCGGGGAGAGTTTCCACATGTCGATGAATTTCTGGTTGAAAGACAGGATTTTTTCGTTCTCGTCGATTACCAGCATCGCATCGAGTGAGGCTTCCTGCTGTGTCTGGAGTATCGTGTTCTTGAATTCTATTTCCTGCATCGCCTGCTTGCGTTCCGTTTCATGGGCGAAGTTATCAAGCGCAAAGCTGATATCGGACGCCATTTCAGTCAGCAGCCTGCGCGCTTCTTCGTCGAACGCATTTACCGTGTCCGAATAGAGCGTGATGCACCCGATGGGCATGCCGTTCCTGAGCAGGGGCAGCGCAGCAGAGGATTTCCAGTCATATTTTTTCCAGCGTTCATGCCAGGGCGCCATGGCGGCGTTATGCTCAATTTCCTGATTCCAGTATGGCCGGTTGTCGCGTATCGCGGTGCCGGTCGGGCCGCGACCGACCGGGTCGTCGGCATCCACCGAAATTTGTATGCCTTCCAGATATTCGGTATGGGCGCCAAAAGCCGCGACCGGTTTGACTAGTCTGCTCGCTTCGTCCACCATCCCGATCCATGCCATTTTTATGCCGCCGTACTCCACCGCGTCGCGGCAGATTTGCGGGAACAGCTCCTGCTCGCTGGTGCAGCGCACGATGGCCTGGTTGCACTGGCTTAATGCGGCATAAAGTTGGGTCAGCCGGATTATTTTTGCTTCGTTAGCCTTGCGCCGGGTGATGTTCTCTTTGACGGCCAGATAATGCGACATGCGTCCATCCGGCTGGAATACCGGCGAGATCGATGCCCACTCAAAGTATTCGCTGCCGTCCTTGCACCGGTTGATGAACTCGCCTTGCCACGGCTTGCCTTTGGACAGATGTGCCCACATGTCATCGTAGGTAGCCTTGGGGGTTTTGCCGGAATGCAGCAACTTCGGATTTTTTCCAATCGCTTCTTCAAGGCTGTAACCGCTTTCTCGAACAAAGGCCGCATTGGCATACTCGATTTTTGCGTCGAGGCTGGTGATGACGATCGAGGTCGAACTTTGTTCCACTGCCTGTGTAAGCTTGGCTAGCGATTCCTCGGTGCGTTTGCGGTTGGTTATATCACGCGAGATGCCCAGCACGCCGATCAGTTTTCCATCGGCATCGTGCATCGGCGTTTTGATGGTTTCGAACAAGCCGCGGTAACCGTTACTGGCGAAGGTCAGCCATTCCTCGTTAAAGCCGGGTTTGTCGTCCGTCATAGCCTTGAGGTCGTTCTTCAGAAAAGAGTCTGCCAGTTCCTTGTCGACAAAGTCGTAGTCGCTCTTGCCAATGATGTCCGCTTCCTTGGCGCCATATAGACGCTCGAACGCCGGGTTGCAGCCCAGATAGATGCCTTCGGCATTTTTCAGCCAGACCATGTCAGGAATGGCTTCAACCAGGGTCCGGTAACGCAACTCGGTTTCCTGGGTGGCCTCCGCTGTGCGGACCCGCAACGCCAATCGGTGCGAGCGTTGCATCTGGTGGTGGTATAACAACAATACGATGGCAATCAGGCCGACGCCCAAGGAAGAGATCACGCCGATCCAGAACAGCATGTTCCACATCGGCATCATCACCTCGTTGCGGTCGATCTTGGCGATGAGATACCAGTCTGTCCCTGGTATTGGTCGGTAAACTGCCAATACCGGCACCTGCCGGTAGTCCTGTCCTAATAATGCGCCCGACCTGTTCTCGCGGATGGCTACCGCGGCGGGAAGCATCAGGTTATTCATGGATTTGAACATGGTCAGGGGAGCATGGTTGCTATGGCGCAACGCGTTCAGAAACAGGACGGATTCGTCCTCGCGCCGTACCAGCAGGGTTTCGCCGCTGGGGCTGGCAGTCGGCCAGCTCTGGATCAGGGGATACAGGAATTTTCCGGGCATGGCACGCAGTACTATCGTGGCCACCGGATGTTTGCCATGTTGGTCCGAAACTAGGATAGGGACGATCCAGTCCAGGTGGATGCTGCCAGACTCATTGCGGTACAGAGTGCTGCGAACGATCTGTTTGCGGTTCAACGACTCGTGCAGCAGATCCCGGACCGGCTGGGATATGTCCAGATGCTTGCCCAGCGAGGTTATCAACCGCCCCCCGGTATCCAGTAACATGATGCTGTCAAAGCCATAGTCAGACTGCAATGGGGCAAGCTGAACTGTGATCCGTTTGAGCAGCTCTGCATCGTACTTCTGAGCCTGCAGATAATGTTCGACTTCACGGGCGAGACCAGTATCGGCCATCACCTGCTTCGCGTTACCCTGCCGTTCGTCCAGCCAGTTTTCTATCTCTTCGGACTTGAGTATTGCAATCGAATTTAAATTGTTGAAGGTGTACTTTTCGATCTGCGGAACATTTATTCCGTAAATGACGTAACCGATCAGTGGCACGAGCAATGCCAGTGCAATAAAAATCAGCGCCAGCCGAATTATTCCGGGCGGTGCGGTGTGTTCTGTCTGCAGGTTCGCCGGCTGCATCGCATGGGTCTCGCGCCAGTGGTTGAGCAGCAGGTAGAGCAACACGCTGGTGACGGTGACGAAAGCCAGCCCCTTGGCCACTTCGATGCGGCTTTGCAGCGACGGGTCAGTGACGGTGAGTGTCAATAGATAGTTGGATAATACGATCCACAGCGCAGCGAGGACTGCGTAGAGCAGGGTGATACCTGTCGGCGTGAATCGATCAGATATCGGTGATTTCCGCCGTGGTTTGATCAAGATATTTTCTTTTTCATCCGACATGCTGATTTTGCTTTATACGCTTTAAATCATTTGCTTGCCACCTTTAGCAATAACGTGCAAGTCGTTCCAGTCGTTGCGGGTGGTTCGGCTATCCCGAAGGACTGTTTGCGCCATAAAGATCTGGCGGCGCTGCTTTGTCATTGCAGGGGCGATGTGGTTTAATCGCTGCCATGAAATTTCCCTTCAAGAATGTTGCGCTGATCGGCAAACACAATGCCCCTGAAATCGGGGTGCCATTATCGGCTTTAGCCGCGTTTCTGACCTCCAGGGGGCTGACCGTGGTGGTTGACAGCCTGACTGCCGCGCATCTCAAGGACAGTCCCTATCAGGCAATGAGTCTGGATGAGATGGGCCGCACGGTTGATCTGGCGATCGTTCTGGGCGGCGATGGCACCATGTTGAATATCGCGCGCACCTTGTCACCGTTCAATATCCCGCTGGTCGGCGTGAATCAGGGGCGGCTCGGATTTCTGACCGACCTCACGCTGGACAATATACAGGACAGTATCGCCGCAATGCTGGAGGGCAAGTTCATCACCGAGCAACGCCTGCTGATTTCCGCACGGGTGTTGCGCGACGATGTCGAAATATTCAGTGCCTCGGCTTTCAATGAAGTGGTGGTGCATCGCAACAATGTCAGCAGCATGATCGAATTCGAGGTGCGCATCGACGGCGAATACCTTTACAACCAGCGCGCCGACGGGCTGATCGTTGCGACGCCCACCGGCTCGACTGCGTATGCGATGTCTTCAGGCGGGCCGATATTGCATCCCGGCCTGGATGTGCTGGAACTGGTTCCGGTGTGTCCGCACACCCTGAGCAACCGGCCGCTGGTGGTGAAGAGTTCATCGGTGGTGGAGATACTGTTGCATCGCATCGGAGACATGAGCGTGCGCTTCGACAGCCATACCAGCTATGAATTGCAGTTGCACGACAAGATCATCGTGACGCGCCATCCCGATACCGCCTGCCTGCTGCATCCAGCCGGGCACAGCTACTATCACACGCTGCGCGAGAAGCTGTTGTGGAACCAGACGCTGTAAATGTCGGAATTCCCTGTCCATGCTGAAATTTCCTGAGCCATGCTGAAATTTTTGGGCAT
Source organism: Gallionella sp. (assembly GCA_035529955.1). GTDB lineage: Bacteria > Pseudomonadota > Gammaproteobacteria > Burkholderiales > Gallionellaceae > Gallionella. The sequence goes on along the minus strand of DATKVR010000036.1, from coordinate 894 downwards.
CCGCGATTTCGTGATCGTTTCCTCGCTGGAGCTGGATTTCTCTCCCGGATTTACCGTCCTGACCGGCGAGACCGGTGCGGGCAAATCCATCCTGATCGACGCACTGTCGCTGGCACTCGGCGAGCGCGGCGATGCGGCCATGGTGCGCAACGGTTGCGAGCGAGCCGAGATCACCGCCGAATTCGATATTGCCGGGTTGCCGCACGTGCAGGCCTGGCTGCGCGAACAGGAGCTGGAAGGCGATACGGGCGTATGTCTGTTGCGCCGGGTACTGGATGCCGGCGGACGTTCGCGCGGCTTTATCAACGGGCGAACCGCCCCTTTGCAGCAGATGCGTGAAGTGGGCGATCAGTTGCTGGATATACACGGTCAGAACGCGCATCAATCGTTGCTGCGTGCCGATGCCCAGCGCGTGTTGCTGGATGGCTATGCCGGCGTGACGGGTGCTGCGGAGCAGATCGCCGGCCTTTATCACGATTGGCAGGCATTGCGCCGCCGCCGCATCAGCCTGAGCGAGAATGCCGAAGCCGTGGCTGCCGAGCGCGAGCTGTTGCAGTTTCAGCGCAGCGAGCTGGACGGCCTGGCGTTTCAGGCGTCTGACTGGAATGCGCTGCAGGAGGATTATGCGCGGCTGGCCCATGCGGCGAGCCTGCTGGAAACCGCGGCGTTCGGTATCGAGACGCTGAGCGAAGCGGATAACGCGTGCATTGCGCAACTCAATGCGTTGATGGTGCGCCTGCGCGAGGGCATGGCGCACGATGCCAGCCTGGGCGAAACGCTGCAGATGCTGGAAAGCGCCCAGGCGGAATTGCAGGAGGCCGTGTATGCGTTGCGCCATTACCAGCAGCGCATGGATACCGACCCGCAGCGTTTGCACGAACTGGAGCAGCGCAT